>JAAEPF010000090.1 GCA_024222295.1 Actinomycetes bacterium | reverse complement strand
GCCTCAAGCATCGCAATTTGCCGCGTCCAAACTACACGCATACGCTGTTTCGAGCAGCGCGGCCAACGCTGCGGGCGCCAAATTGTCTGCGCTCGGGGTTGCGCAGCTTGCCCGGCGCAAATTCGCCGCGCCGCGGGCGAACGCTGCAACTCTCCCAAAAGCGGATCCACACGTTCCGGCACGCGCCATGCCGCTAGCCCCGCCACGCGCCGTCCCCCGCCGCGCCTCACCCTCGCGCCCTCGCAGACACACAATCTAAAATGGCCAAGCTCGCTCTCGCCCTCCTCGCCGCCCCGGCCGTCGCCTTCGTGGCCCCCGGCCAGCAGGCCGCCTCCAAGGTCGTCGTCAAGGGCGACATCGGCGTCGACCCCGGGCCGATCGACCCCTCCGGCCCGTTCTGGGATGACCAGGAGGGCCTCGCCCGCCGCCGCGCCGTCGAGATCAAGCACGGCCGCATCTCCATGATGGCGTTCCTCGGCATGATGGTCCAGGAGCTGGGCATCACCTTCCCGGGCTCCATCAACCTCGATGGCTCGGTGCAGTTCTCGGACATCCTCAAGGACGGCATGGGCTTCCCGGCGGTCGCCAACATCCCGACGTTCGGCCTCTTCCAGATCGTCGCCTTCGCCGGCTTCGCCGAGATCGGCGCCATGCCCGCGGCCCAGTACACGGGCGGCCCGCAGAACCTCCCGGGCGGCTACGACGGCTCGGTCGGCACCATCCCCGGCGGCTACCCGTTCACGACGCAGATCGAGGACGTCACGGCGCGCAACCGCGCCCTCACGTGCGAGCTCCAGAACGGCCGCGCGGCCATGCTCGGCACGTTCGGCGCCATGTGCCACTCGTGCGTCGACTCGTGCGACCACCACTTCTTCTACCCGATCACGCACAACTAAGCGCGCGGCTGCTGAAGATGTTCGAGTTATTTCGTGATGCGCACTCACTCCGGGGCGACGGCGTAAGGAGGAGTGCCTAGTAGCCTTAGTAATCTTACACCTCAAACGCCACCACCGGCTCGGCCTTCCGTCTTGCAAGAGCGAGCGAATCTTCGCTTGC
>JAAEPF010000089.1 GCA_024222295.1 Actinomycetes bacterium | reverse complement strand
CTGCATCCCGTGGCCGCAAGGACATGGTGGAGCTGCTTGTGGACCGCGGCGCCGACCTGGAGGCCAAGGATGAGGTGAGTGCGGCGGCCGTGTGCGATTGATGAACATCGTTGGGGGGGGTCAAGATCTCGCGTAACCATGCCACACACTCGATTCACAGACTCACCAATCACCAATCCAGCAACTCCATCACCAATGAGTCACAAACCGCGCCAAACCCACAATCCCAAGTCCCAAGCCCAGATCACTCCCATCACACTGCCTCGAGTCGCCACTCAGCCGCCCCTGCTCACCGCAAACGCTCCACCTGCTGTCGCAGGTACTGCGTCTGCCCGATCAGCTGGGTCGCCAGTCCCTTGGCGATGACCTCGTTCAGCCTCGACAGCCAGCGGAAGGCCCAGCGCGCACGCTCCCTCGGCCGGTCGCCGAAGGCCGTGTCCGCCACCTTCTTGAGGAAGGCGAAGGCCGCCGGTCCCATGCGTCCCGTGGTCGTGACGACGAAGGGCACAATGGAGCTCAAGTTGTCCTTTGTAGCTGAGCTCTTCTTGTACTCCCTCATCTTGTCATTCTCACGGCGCTCGAGAAAGGCGTCCATGTTCTGCAGGCCCTGCGTCACGTAGGACTTGCTCACCGCCGAGGTGATCTGCACGTCGACGAGACGGGTGGTCTCGAAGTCGACGTGCACCCGCAGGTCCGGTCGCTTGCGCGCGGCCTCGCTGGACCCCGGCTGGGACCCGAAGCGCGTCTGCCCGTCCTGCCAGCTGGAGGGCTCCACCACCGACTGTAGCCCCGCCGAGCGCACCGCCGCGTGCAGGACGTCGCGAACGTCGTTGTGCGCCCGGATGGTGGAGCCCTTGCCGCAGCGGCAGCGCGCCAGGTGATGCGCCACGCCCGAGACCCCGCCGATGTGGACGGTGCCTCTCGCGGTGGTGTCCCGCTGCACGCACGCGCAGTTGATCGACACGCCGTCCGGCACCACGTGGTCGGCCTCGGAGGCTCCGATGCGGTAGCGTTCCACCACCGCAAACTCCTCGTCCGTGAGCCCGCGGGGTCCCATCATCGTGTTGCGGAGCCAGTAGTGTGTTCCCGGCACGCATGCCTCTCGGAACGCGACCAGGTCGCTCATGACGCGGAACATGGCCGGGTCATCGATGTTGGCGACACGCTTCTCCGTCGTGCCCTTGGCCAGCGCCTCGGCCCTGCAGCGTGCTGTGCAGGCCCTGCGCGCCTTGGCCAGCCGGCGCAGGAAGACACACTCGTGCTTGATGCGCAGCATGTCGTCGTGGTGCAGCACCATCTTGCGCTGCCAGGGCGCCTCGGTCTGCTCGTTCGCCCGCGCTGTCACCCCGTCGCCGTACAGGCACTTGCGGAGCTTGGCCTTCAGCTCGCCCGGCAGCTTACCCAGGGTGTCGGGCAAGAAGCCCTCGAACCCTGTCGCTGCGGCCAGGCAGCGGGCTCCCTTGCAGGCCCTGATGAACTCCTCCACCAGGTTTGCCGCTGCCTCCATGTCATCCGACGACTCGTCGTCAGATCTGAGCTCCATCATCGCCTCCAGCGCCAGCTCCTCGATCTCGGCGCGCAGCTCTTCCAGGCCCTCGACAGCCCCCGCGATGTCCGACCTCCACACGTGCGCCAGCTGGTAGCGCTTCTTCACCCTGGCGGCATGAAGGTCGGCCTCCTTGCCCACGACGCAGTCCTTGTCCGGCCTGAAGTACCGTGCCTCGGTGCAGGCGTCCTTGTACTCCTTGCTGTCCCGCTCGTAGTCCCGGTAGGCTCCCTTGGCGACCTCCTCGCATCGCAGCAGGATGTCGCCCACCTCCTTGGTCGCATCGCTGCGGTCTGAGCGCTTCAGCGCCCGCATCACGAGTTTCTTGAGCGAGATGCCCTTCCAGTTGGGGTCGTTGCCGTCCGCGTCCGCGTCGGGTCCGTCCCTGGCCAACCCGATCGCCGGCGTTTGCCTGACCGAGTAGACCTGTGCCGCATCCGCTCTCGGCTGTGCGGCATCAGATGTCTCTTGGCCGGTTGGAGCGCCAGCCGCACTAGCTGCCGCTGCGCCGCCGCCGCCCGTCGTCATCTCGGTCGCCGCTCCCGCCGCGCTGGCGGCAGCCGCACCTCCGCCGACCGTCTGGCCTCCGCTTGTCGGTGTTGGCTGATGCTCCGGTTCAGCCGCTCCCCCCGTACCGCTGACGAGCCAGCCGTCCAGCGTACCTGCAAGCTGCTGCCCGTGCGCCGGCCCCTCCTCGCAGTCCTCCTTGGACTCGCTCTCTCCGACCGCCGGGTGGTCCACCCACGGCGTGCCGCCCGCTGCAGCAGCCGCCGCACCCGACTCATCCTCCGCTTCCGCCTCGCCGATGCTGGCTGGTCCCGCTCCGGCACCACTCCCCGACGCTGGCTCTCCTCCGCCTCCACCAGTGCCGGGTCCGTCGAGGGCCTCCTCCGGCGGTGGTGCCATCTCGAACCGCCCTTTCCGCATGTCCCGAACGGCCTCGATGAAGCCCGCTGCCGCTTCGAAGCGGAACTGCGCCACGCCAGGCAGGCCCATGCCCCCGGCTTTGCAGCCCTTGCTCAGCATCTTTGCCAGCCTCATCTGAGCGTAGCCTCCCTTCTTCAAGGCCGGGTTGGACGCTGCCGATGCGAGCCGAGTCACACCGTCGGCTTCCCGGCCCAGGAGCGCCCACCACGCCTCCCGCCTTGCGTGCTCGTCCGGCAGCCCCCGAACAAGCGCCTCGATGGCCTTGGACATGGCCTCACGGAAGCCGTCCTCGGTCACCGTGCACATCTCGTCCGAGAGCGCGTGGCCGATCGCATCCAGCTCCGTCTTGTGCGCCACTGCCGCCAGGTTGGCCAGCAGCGCCGCATGGAACACCGCCAGCTCCTGGCCCGCCGCCGCACCCGCTGCTCTGTGCAGGTAGCTGAACTTCTGTCCGAGCACTGACAGCAGTAGGTGGTGCGCCCGCTTGAGCCCGCAGACCTCGATGCCCGCGAGCAGGCGCTCCGCGGCCGGCCCAAACTCTTTCTCCAGTCGCTTCATCGAGTGCTCAAGTGCCACCTCCGGCGGGAGTTCCTCCCCTACAGGACACTGCAGCACCGCCACGCTCCGTTCGGTGAGGTGGCACCCCTCCAGCACCGAGGGTGGGGACCCTGGATCGTCCCTACTCCGCTTCATCTCCCGCTGAATTCTGGCTTTGGTTCTCTCGAGATGTCCTATGAACATCGTTGGGGGGGGTCGAAAACTCGCGTCACCATGCCACACACTCGAGTCACAGACTCACCAATCACTAATCCAGCAACTCCATCACCGATGAATCACAAACCGCGCCAAACCCGCAATCCCAAGTCTCAAGCCCAGATCACTCTCATCACACTGCCTCGAGTCGCCAATCAGCCGCCCCTGCTCACCGCAAACGCTCCACCTGCTGCCGCAGGTACTGCGTCTGCCCGATCAGCTG
>JAAEPF010000088.1 GCA_024222295.1 Actinomycetes bacterium | reverse complement strand
TTGCATCCGCTTCGTCGTCGGGCGCTCCGTGCACGCCGTCGCCGTCGAGGGTGCGCTCACGTGCTTCACTTGCCTCGGCGTCGGTGGCCTGAGCTGCGGCGGCTTCGCGAGTCGGCGGGTTGCCAGAGGCCGCGCCGCTTGTGGGGCCGTCTCGCGGGGACGGGCTGGTCGACCGTGGCGGGACAGACGAGGCTCGCGATACCGCGGCAGTGACTTCAGCGATGGCGGCAGTGGTGGCGGTGGTGACATCGGCGACTGCGGCGGCAACTACAGCGGCGCAGTGCTCCTGTAGCAGCGGGTGTCGGAGGGGATGCACGTGCTGGCTCTCGGGGTCGTCGGGATGCGTGCGCGGAAGCGTGTATGGGGCCTCATCGCGCGGGCTCCTGATCGGTTGGCAACAGCGGAGGCACCACTGGGCCGTGGGTGAGTCCAGGACGCGCGCACAGATGCGGGCTCCTACGTGTCCGACGGCTCCTTGAGCGAGAAGTTTGGCGCCGACCAGGAGGAGACCGCAAACCACTCCGCCTGTGGCGATAGCTCCGAGTTTGCCGCTGGCCCATTTCAGGGCGCCCCAGAGGCCAGACCCGACTGCGCTGGCTCCGCCCGAGACAGTGTCTCTGAGTTTGGCGCTGGTCCACCTGAGAAGACCCCACAGGGCGGCCGCGGCGTCGTATGCTATTGTGCGTCGGGGCGTAGTGGACACGGATGGGCCTGGTGCCGCAGCTTCACGGCGTCGTCGCTGCCGGTAGCTGGGGTCTCGGCTCGGTGTCGGCAGGTACCCGTCGATCTGGTCCTTGTACGGCATGGCTACCACGATGGCATACGTGGCCACGAAGAGGCAAATGAGACAGCCGCAGCGTCGGGAGGCCGCTGCGCTGTGCGGGGCCTCGTAGGAGCCGCTGGCGTCAGGGCTCGCGTCCTCGATGGGATCATTGTCGATGCCAGCCTGCCAGTGGTCGACGGCGCTGGAGTTGGAGTCAGTCGCGTTAGCACGGCAGACAAGGGTGCGGGGCGTGGTCCTGCCACCTGAGGTCTGACGACGCCCAGATCCAGCCAATGCTGCAGCGGGGCTGAAGCCGCCACTGCGCGGGCTGGTGAGAGCTGGCGGTGCGGTGGAATTGCTTGTCTCGTCGGCGGCAGTGACGCCTTCGGCGTCGCTGAGCTG
>JAAEPF010000087.1 GCA_024222295.1 Actinomycetes bacterium | reverse complement strand
GAGTCCCGTCTGCTAGCTGAGTGAGCACATCAGTGCACAGCGTGGTGTTGCGCGTAGGTACGCCTGGACCTGTTTGTGGCAGGTCCGGGGTCCCCTGGTGTCCCTCCATTGTCCCCTTGGTCACTGTTTGTAACGTAAGCTTTAGCAACAAGCCACGCTACCACGATCTCTCCTTCCCGACGCCAAACAGGCACGCGAAGCCAGCCGGTCCCACAGGGTAACGTCATTCTACCAAACACGGAAAATAACGAACTGCCAATGGAAAATAACGAACTGCCAACGGCTCGCCCCGAATCGCAACGAATCACAATGAACCTGAGAGTTCGGGTCAGATTCCCGAAACCCGGTTCGGGTCAGTTCCCGAAACCCGGCCCGTAACCGACTCACGATCCCCGGGCCACATGCATCTACTAACCTAGGAGCCCGCTCCCACACTCCCGGGTACTGGCTCACTGTCCGCGTCTATGCCTGCCGTTCGGCCCCAAGGGCCGGTAGGCCCTCCGCCACCACTCCGCAACCGCCTCGCGACCCCCCGGTCACATGCGGTCACATGCATCTACTGGCCTAGGAGCCTGCTCCCCCCGGGAGCTGGCTCACTACCCGCGTCTATGCCTGTCGTCTGGGCCCAAAGGCCGGTAGGCCTTCCGCCACCGCTATGGGCATGTGCCCCGAGAGGCCGCCCCCTCACATCACTATGCTGCTTCGCTGGTTCCTGGTCCCTGGTCTGCGTCCCGTCGCTCTACTCCATACACTCTGACCTACTTCAGGAGCTCGCTCGCGGTGAAAGCACCGCTCTCCACGTACTCCGTCATCTCGTCGCCCTCGCGCCTCGGTCTCGCGTGTGCTGGTCAGGCACACCTCAACCCGCTCGGGAAGTGCATGTCGTTCCGCTCCGTGTCCGCGTCCATGTCCATGTCCGCGCTCTCGTCTCGATCTCGTCCTCCTGGTGTCCCTGTGGTACGCTCTCGCCGGCGCCCACTCCGCATTCTCGTCGTTCTCGTTCGCCCTCAGCGCCGCGTGCGCCTGTGCTCGAGCGCCCGCACTCGCTCTCATCACACCTGCGCGCTGCAGCGGTCCTCGCGCCGCCACAGCCCTGATGCGCCTCGTGCCCTTGATGTTGACGTCGCATCCAAGCCGCGCGTCCAGGCGCCCCTAGGGCGCGCACCACCGATGCGTCGGTCGTGCTCCATCTGGACTTGTTACCGTTGTTGTTTGCGCCGTTTCGCCGTACTCCCGCGCGTGGCCCATGCGCAAGGAGTCGTGCGCGTGCGAGGCCACCGGGCCATCATACCCGTCGCACGCCAAAGTCACCGTCACATTGTTCACCATGCTCGACACACACACACAATCGCTATCGCTATCACCCCCATCATGCGCCCATCGGGCTGTCGTCGGCCGCGCTAGCCGTCGCCCGTCATCTCGTTCTTGCCTCGTTGTCCTTGTTGTTCATCGTCTTCGCCCGACTGCTCGCCGTGCTCGTGGTCGGTCTTCTCGCCTGGCGCCGCTGCTGTCGTCGCGTCGCCTGACTACAAGTCCAAGTAATTTGCCACCCTGAAGAGCGCCACCGCCTGCTCGCCATCCACGGCGAACAGCCGTGTCGCCCCACCTTGCTTCGCCAGCTTGAAGTGCATGTACTCCACAGCCCGCGCCAAGTGGTGCTCCTCGATCTCGGGCAGCCCGATCAACGTCTCGTCGGCGCCCTCGACCTTGCTCACGCCCATGAGCATGGCCTTCAGTGTCCCTGCCATGCACGCCACCTTCTTGCTGATGGTGACGGGTGCGCCCGTTGCCGCCTGCAGCTGCACGTCGCCCTCCATGGTCTCGCCGAGCAGCGCCAGTGGCGCCTCGCCTTCTGCTGCCTGCCTCGCGCGGCGCTTCGCCGCCTGCTCCTCGCGCCGCCTCTGCGCGGCCTCGAGCTGCGCGCGCCGCGCTTCCTCCCGCCGCTCGATGCGCTGCTGCGCCTCGTCCTCGCGCGCCTGCGTCGACCGCTCCCGCTCGTCCGCGTCCGTTGTTGCTGCTGCTGCCTGCTCGAGCTCAGGCTCGGGCTCGGCTGCTACCGGCTCGGGCGTCGATGCCTCCGCGCCCGCCGCTGCCGTGGCTCCTGCCTCGTCGCGCGCCTCGCGCGCCCGCTGCTCCCGCCGCCGCTGTGGGTCCGTGGGCCTGAAGTGCGGGCGCCGTCGCGCCTGCTCGTCCACCGGTGGCAGCTCGTCCGGCACCTCGCGCGACTCGCGCTCGAGCGACTTGAGCGCCCGTGAGCCCAGGTCGTGCCGCCGCTCATAGGCTCTCACCAACTCCCAGACGTCCTGAAGCTGATCCCTGGCCATGTACTTATCGTACTGCCTGTCGAACCCCAGCCACCGCACCGCGTACTCGATGTCGCCGCCGCGCACTCGATGCCCCACAAGAGCCTCGACCGCCCAGCGCCGCTCGAGCTTGTGCTGGCCGCGCTCGAACTCCTCGCTCGTGAGCCGCTGGTGGTACCGCGTCAAGCGCTTCTCGTCGACCTCTTCCCGGATTCGTCGGACGCCGAGGTCTCCGAGTCGCACGCGCCCGCCCTTGAGCAAGCCGAGGACCCTGAAAGGCCCGTCGCTCACCTCCACGGCCTTCGGGTGCGTCTTCAAGTTGTCCACCGCGGTGCCCTTCTTCAAGAGCACCAAGTCGCCGACCCGGATCTCCTCGTTCACGTCGTACTTCAAGTTCATCTTCTTGTACGCCTTCAGCGAGTTGCGCAGCAACGCTTGTGACTGCGCGTCCCAGACCACGTGCAGCTGTTCCAGCAGCTTCTGCACGTACTCCGGCAGCCCGCTCTGCTCCACCTGCAGCGCCGTGCGCATCGCCGCGTCGATGGGCAGCCCGCCATCGCGCCCGAACACGACGAAGAAGGGCGTATACCCCGTGGCGCACACCGTGTTGTTATACGCGTACACCACGTGTCCGATGTACGCTGTCCAGTTGTCGTCGCCGCTCTGTATGCGACGCGCCATCACCAGCTTCTTGAGCACCGAGTGGAAGCGCTCCAGGCTACCAATCGACCGATGCGTGTACGCCGTCGCGTCCTGCATAGCGATCTGGTACACGTCGTAGAAGTCCTGCACCAGCGCCGACGTCAGCACCGCCGCCGCGTCGCTCCGCACTGCCTCCGGTATGCCGTACACGTTGATGACCCGGTCCACCATTATGCGACACACCTCCGCCGACGTGAGGTGCTCCGTGACCGGCTCCGCCACCACCAGGTGTGAGAACAGGCACATGAAGTTCAGCAGCCCGCTGTACCCGTCCGACTGCAACCCCGCCGCCCACTCGTCGATCGCCCAGACCTGGCACGGCCCCTCGCCGTGCTGGGCCAGCGAAGCGCGCCCAGCCGAGTGGTGATGTATGTTCGAGCGCTGACACGGGTCGCAGGTGCGGACGTAGTCGCTGAGCTCGCCCCGCATCTGCTTCTCGCCCGCCCATGCGAACAGCCTTGTCAGGTGCTTCATGCTCTTGTTGACGCCGAAGTGCCCCGGCACGTCGTGGCACTGCCTGAAGACCCTCGCCCTCAGCGCTGGCGGCACGACTATGCGCGACCCCTTTGGCGTGACCCGCAAGAGCAAGCCGTCGGTGTCGAGCCGATGCATGTCCATCGCCTTCGCCTGCGCCGCCGTCGTCTGCTCAGGCTGCGCCTCCGCGACCGAGCCGTGCACCAAGAGCTCCATTATCTGAGCCGTGCCAGGATGCGCCCACTGCGCCTCCCGGATCTCGGCCCTCGTGAGCGGCACGTGCGCCTCGCTCTCCTGTCCCACATACACACCTGCCTCACTATGCTGAGGCACGCTCACTGCTTCCGAGGCCGCGAACGAGAAGCGCTCCATGATGCTGCCCTCCTCGCTCAGCGCCTGCCACGCCCGCGCTACCCTGTTGCGCACCCGGCTGTCCTCGGGCACCGCCGCGCGCCAGCCGCCTGCGGTGTGCCGCAGCAGCAGCCCACTCTCCGCCTGCCGATGCGTCTCCAGGAGCGCCGCCTGTTGAGGCGTAAGTTCACCTGGAGCCGCCTCGGCGACCGTCCCGAACACCAGCCGCTCCAGTATCCAAGCAGTCTCCGGCGCCTCCCACTGCGCCTCGAGCAAGTCGTACAGATGCGCTGCCCGCACAAGCCCTTGGCACCGCAACGCCGCGTCCACTGGTGGTGGTCGCTCCTCGCGCGCATCCTCTGTGCGAACCGCCGTCGCCGCATACACCTGCGCCGCCGCCGCCGCCGGCTCCGTCCGCGCCGCCTCCGCGACCTCTCTGCCGTGCACAAG
>JAAEPF010000086.1 GCA_024222295.1 Actinomycetes bacterium | reverse complement strand
GACTCGTTATTGGCCCGAAAACATCGTGAACACCACATGGCTCCGCGCAGCCTGCCGGAGATATTCATTCCGTGGCCGGCGTTGCTGTGGGTGCTGCCGGTGGCCGTCGCGGTTGCGCTGCTGGCGTTCCCGCGCCCTGGCCTGGGTCTGACCTTCCTCGCATTCCTCACTATCGTCGGCTTGGCCTACGAGTGGACCCACTACCTCATTCACACCGACTACAAGCCGAAAACGCGCATGTACCGTGCGATCTACCGCAACCACCGGCTGCACCACTTCAAGAACGAGCACTACTGGTTCAACGTCACGACCTCCGGCACCGCCGATCGAGTGCTGCGCACATGTCCCGACCCAGCCACGGTGCCCACCTCGCCGACCGCCAAGAACCTGCACGCTGATCACGTGACCGGCTGATCGACACAGGTCCACCCGCCCCTCAACTGGCTCCCACGATGGCCAGCGCATCACGGTCCTGGGCCAGTTGACCCCGGCGGCGACGCGGCCGCCGCGGCTACCATCGGAAACCGTGAACGGCCGGCATCGCGACGAAGACGCCCCCATGCCGGCTCCCCGCGCACCGTGGCACAACCGCACGTCAAGCGTGCTCGGCGTGAGCCTGGCGGGTTTGGCTGCGCTCGCCATTCTGGTCATCTCCATCAACCACGTGACTCGCCAGTTCACCGAGCCAGAGCAGGCACCAATCAACTACCTCGAGCCAACGTCGTCGGCCTCCGACACCCGGTCACCGACGACCACCGCGACCGAGACGATCACCAGTACCAGAGCGCCCATCACCAGCGACATAGATCCCGGACTCATACCCTCGAGCACGGAATCCGCCGAGGCCAGCAGCGAATCCGTGGTGGCCAGGACCAAGTCTGCGGAGCCGTCCACCCGGAAGCCGAACTCCCGACTGCCCAGGACCCACGAACCCGACGGTCCCCCCGAAGAGCCGGAGCCCAACGGGCCGACAACCGAAGCGACGGCCACATTGAACCCAGCCACCTAGCACCGAGCGCCTACCATCGGTTCCGTGCCGCACCACGGATCTCCTGACGATCAGCAGAACTACCCCGACGACGAGCCACCAGCTCCAGCTGCCGCTGAGCCGTGGCACCGCAAGCCGGTGGCACTGGTGGCGTTCGGCGCGGCGGGTGCACTGCTCGTCGTACTAATCGTCTATGGGCTGGCCCGGGCCATCACCGGGGACTCGACCTTCGATACGACCACCACGACGTCACTGACTCCCGTGCCCTCGACTGAGGTTGCGCCTCCGTCGACGGTCACCAAAACGGTGACATCGATTAGCGCTACGCCGACCACAACCACCGCCGAGCCTTCGACGACCACCACGACTCCGACGACCACAGCGACGCCGACCACAACGACGCCGACGACAACCGCCACCACAAGCGCCAACACCGTCACACAAACTGAAACCGAGACGGTGACCGAGCCGCCGCCGGCTCCGCCGGAACCCTGAGTTGCAGTCGCTAGGGTGGTGACGGCCCAGACAGGAGAGGCGCCACTCATGACTGAACCGTTGGGGTTGTCGATCGGGACGACGAACCTCGTCGCGGCCCGCGTCGGCCGTCCCCCCGTGCTGCGGCGATCGATCCTCACCGTCTTCGCCGACAGGTCGCCACAGGTTGGCGAGCCCGCGGAGAACCCGAACCCCGGCGAGTCAGGTGTCGTCCTGCGCGGTTTCGTCGAGCGCGTCGGCGATCCGGTTCCGCTGGCGGCG
>JAAEPF010000085.1 GCA_024222295.1 Actinomycetes bacterium | reverse complement strand
GGGCCTCCTGCGAGCGCGCCAGCTCCCGTTCGAGCCTCGCGACCTTCTTCTCCAGCTCCCGGTTCGGATTCGCCTTGCGACCCCGCTTCTGCCCCAGCGGAACCTGTCAACGCCGATGAGACACAGTGTGGAATCATTTACAGAGCCGCTGATGCCTCCCCTCTGCATGCCTGTGGACGGATCCAGTCTGGCTTAGGACTGGGCATGGGTTGAGCTGCCTCGATGGCGCTATCTGGGCCGCCGGCCTCGGCACCTTGATCGAGCTCCGCGACCGGCCGGTTGATGTACACCGCGGCGGGGAGAGGCCTCACGATTGGGCAGCCCCTCGGAAAGCGCTCGGGGTGCGCCTGGTAGGCCGCCTCCAGAACGCGGCGGCGTTCCGCGAGGAGCAGATCGGCACGACCGTAGTGGACCGCCTCGGGGGTCAGCATGCAGATGCCGCCGTGGCGGTGCTCGGTGTTGTACCAGGGGAAGAACGTGCGGCAGTGCCCGTGGGCGTGGGCCTTGTCGGCGAAGCGCTTCGGGTAGCCTGGTTGGTACTTGAGCGTCTTGAACTGGGCTTCGCTGAAGGGGTTGTCGTCGGAGACCTGTGGGCGGCTGAGCGACTGGGTGACGCCGAGGTCGGCCAGGAGCTGAGCGGTGCACTTGGCGGTCATGGGCGCGCCGCGGTCGCTGTGCAGGGTGAGGACCTCGGGCCGAACGCCATGCTTGGTGCAGGTCTCGTCGATGAGCCGGCCTGCGAGGTTGGCGTTCTCGCGGTCGGCGAGCATCCATCCGACGACCATCCGGCTGTAGATGTCGAGCAGGACGTACAGGTAGTAGTAGGTCCACTTCTCGGGGCCGAGCAGCTTGGTGATGTCCCAGGACCAGACCTGGTTGGGCGCGGTCGCCATCAGCTGCGGCTTCGTGTAGACGGGGTGCCGCCGCTGGTCACGGCGGTCCTTCACGGGGGCGCGCTGGGCCAGCAGCCGGTACATGGTTCGCTCGGAGCACAGGTAGGTGCCCTCGTCGAGGAGCGTCGCGATCACCTCAGCCGGGGCGCGGTCGACGAAGCGCTCGGAGTCGAGCACCGCGAGCACCCGTTCCTGCTCCTCAGACTGCAGCGCACGCGCCGGAGTGGGCCTGGGCTGCTGGCACTTCTTCACGGGCTCCTGGCGACGGTAGTACGTCGCGCGGCTCACGCCGAGCGCCGCGCAGGCAGGCTTCACGCCCACCTCGTGCGCGAGCTCGACGGCCGCAGTCAGGAGTTGTTCTCGTGGTCGAAGTTCAACCCCAGCAGCCCTGCAACTTTTCCCTGCACCTCCATGATGAGGTGCGCTTTGCGCAGGGCCTCCTGCGAGCGCGCCAGCTCCCGTTCGAGCCTCGCGACCTTCTTCTCCAGCTCCCGGTTCGGATTCGCCTTGCGACCCCGCTTCTGCCCCAGCGAGCCGAGTGCTCCACGCCGCCGCGCCGCGCGCCACTCCGAGATATGCGACGAGTACAGGGCCTCGCGACGCAGGATGGCTCCTTGCCCACCCGGCCCCACCGCGTCGATCTCCTCGAGGATCCGCAACTTGTAGGCAGCCGTGAACGTCCGTCGCTTCGGCTTGGCCGCGACCTCGACGTCCACCTGGGGGTGAGCGACCTCGTCGGCCGCCTCGTTCTTCTCGTGAGGGTTCTTCTTCATGTTCTCCAGCTTGCCCGCCCTGCTCCGTATTTTCAGCTAAGGAGTCTGTCTCACCGACGTTGGCAGAGAGGGGTCCTCCATGTCACGCAGCCTCAGAGCTCAGCTCGTCTTCGGCCTGCTCCTGGCGCTCGGGTGCGACGCGCAGGAAGGCGATGGGGAGCCCGACGTGGAAACCCCGGCTGCCAACGGCTCCGGCCCCGAAATCTCTGTCAGGCCGAGGGCCCTGGACTTTGGTGAGGTGCCGGCCAACGAGCGGGCTACCGAGGTCATCGTCGTCAGCAACGTCGGTACGGGGAGATTGCGCCTCACACAAGTCTCCCTGAATGGCTCTGAGGACTTCCTTTTCGCGATCGGCGGAGCTGCTCCCCGCAGAAGGCCGGAGGTCTTGGAGGACCCGGACCTGGACGGAACCCCTGGCCTCCATCGCGGGCAGAGCATCGAGGTCAGCATCACTGTTGCGTCGTGAGCCAGGTGGCGAGCTGAGGCGCACCTCGTTGCAGGCTGGGCGGCG
>JAAEPF010000084.1 GCA_024222295.1 Actinomycetes bacterium | reverse complement strand
GCTCGACGCCGCGCTCGCTGTGGAGCTGCAACAAAGTCGCCGCCGAGCGTGCCACCGAAGGCGTCCCGTCGGAGGTGATGGAGTGTGAGACCTGAGACTGCGGAGGTGACGCCTGAGGTACCGGCCCGTGCACAGCGACTCAGCCGGCGACCGCCACGGGCTCAGACGAGACTTGTCGACTCGTTCCGGCTCAGCTTCACCGTGGTCATCGGGCGTCTGTCGACGTCAGGACCACCCATACAGCTCGCGGGTTTGAGGTCGCAAGAGCCAAGATGGTGGCGTTTGGACATCCCAGCCATCACACAAGACAGCCTGTAGGTGATGGCGGGACGGCGCAGTGTTTGTGGCACTCGGCAGTAGGCACCCGCGGCACGGCCCCGCTGTCGGCTCTCGCGGGCTGCGGAACCGGCCCCAGAAGGGGACGGTCCGGGCGAGTGTGGCAGCTCCTGCGCTAGTATGGGCACCCTCTATCATAGCACTACTGATCCTGGTCATTAGAGCTGCCAGGGATAGCGTCAGGAGCCGGTAGGAGTCAAAACCCCTCGTATTTGAGACATCGTGGCTCATATACGTCGGGGAGAAGTTTCTCCGAGACCTCGGGGGCGGCCGGTTATTCACACCTCGGCAGTGTGGTTTGGGCAGGGGTGGGCAGTGTGGGTTTCACACCCGGGGCAGGTAGGGGATCGGACAGGGCAGTATGCGGGCAGGGCAGTAATGTGGCAGGCGCCGCAGGGTTCCAGGGTATGGGTACG
>JAAEPF010000083.1 GCA_024222295.1 Actinomycetes bacterium | reverse complement strand
CCGAACGTCTCGTGGAGCAGCAGGTTGAAGTTGTTGCGCTTGACAAAGATCGCGTCGTGGTAGAAACCGCGATGCGCCTTGACGTAGCCGTGGCCGGTCTTGTGGGAGAAGGGTTGGCCGGGCTGCCCGCGCGCCTTGCAGCCCATGTTTAGGCGGCGGGCCTTCTCTTCGGTGTTGCCGAAGGCGTAGGAGTGGCCAACGGAGGCGGGCGTGCCGCCACTCGAGGCGTTGCCAACGCCCGGCGAGGAGGTCTTGAGGAGGGGCGTCCAGAGCTTGATTTCATTCACTTCATCGCATCCTCCCGGCCCAGCGTGGGGTTCTGCGAGGTCAGTCTTGTACCCCTCGTTGTACTGCCGGGTGAGCTCTGGTTTCTCCTTGTCGCCGTGCACGACCGGCGCGTTGGCCGGGGCGCGCATCGCGTCCGCCCAGGCGGCGAGGACGCCGTCGTGGGGCCGCCGGTGGTGGGCCTTGTTGTAAAGGTAGTCGCCGAAGAAATCGACTGGCATGCCCCGCTCGAGCGCGACCCGAAGGGTGGGAAGCGCCACGGAGAGCCAAAGGCCGAGCTTCCGCTGGAGCTCGTCCTGGAGGGTGTCGGAGGAGAGGGCGGTGGCGTACGTACCGTCGACACGGACATCGAAGGCCTTGCCGGCGAAAGGCGTTGAGGCGGAGACGAAGCGCGCGGCTTCGCGGTTGTTGACGGCGCTGTCTCCGAGGGACGGGTTGTTCTTGACGTGCACATCCCGCGCCTTGACGAGCTCCTGGTGCGCGTACCAGTCCTTGTGATTCTTGATGGCAGCGAGCGCCCGCGGCCGCGGGTACGTGGATTTGCAAGTGCCATTGAGAATCGCGTCGGTAGCTGGAAGGGACTCGGGCTCGGGGAGCGGGACGCTCTTGGGGTAGAACTCAGTCAGGTAGCCGCCGCGGACGGTGTGGTACTTGTTTTTGTCGCGGGCGGCGCGCTTCTCGCACACCTCCTTCCAGTCCGAGAGGGCGGACTCGTAGGTGGCGATAGCTGCGGCGATGGCGGGGTACTTGGACGCACCTGCCTCGTCGAGGGCGAAGTCGGGGTTGTGGGCGACGAGGGTGCGCCAGTTCTTGAGGAGCGACATGGAGAAGTCGCTGTCGGCTCGCGTGAAGGCGGTGTCGATGTTGCACCCGCCCATCTCGGTCGGCAGCTGCGCCTGGAGCCACGCGAGGTCGCGGAGCGCCTGGGGCGAGGCGTCGGCGCGAGCAATGCCCTCAAAGGACTTGCGGATGCGGTTGTGCGCAAACTCGAGAGCGTCGCACGCGACATTGGGCGGCGTGATGCCGGCAATGTACTTGGTCTTTGCGCAGGCAATCCGTTGGACGAGGTTGAGGCGGAGCTGCGAGGTGTTCGTGACGCAGTCAGTGTCGACGATCGTGTCGATGACGTCGAGCGGCGCGAGATCCTTCCTGAGGTGCGCGGTGAGCTCCTTTTTGCAGGCTTCAGGGTCGCCAAACAAACAAAGAAAGAAGGTGCCGACGGCCTTGAAGCAGTCCACTCGCTCCGTGGGTTTGCCCTCCTTGTCGCGGTGCGCGGGCGAGCCCCGGAGCCAGCCTGGCGCGCACGAGAGGTCGCCCTCGGGCGAGTAAATGAGCGACTTGCT
>JAAEPF010000082.1 GCA_024222295.1 Actinomycetes bacterium | reverse complement strand
GTTGTTGCCGGTCCCGAAGTCGACCACGACGGTCGGTCCGCCGTATAGGTCGAAGGCGGCGACGGCGTTGGCGATGCGGTCGGCACCCACCTCCCTGGGGTTGTCGTACAGGATCGCCATTCCCGTGCGAACGCCAGGCTCGATCACGACCGGCGTGACGTCGGTGCTGCGGTCGATCATCTCGCGCAGGCTGGCAAGCACGCGTGGCACGCCGGCGCAGATCGCCACCCCGTCCATGTCGAACGGATAGCCGGACAACTGCAGCAGGCTCCGGATCACGACGGCGTGCTCGTCGGCGGTTCGCTCCGCGTCGGTGGCTATCCGCCAGTGGTCGAGCAGGCCGGCGGCGGCGGTCGCCCCCGAGGTGGGCTCGCTCTCGTAGAGCCCGATGACGGTCTGGGTGTTGCCCACGTCGATGGTCAGCAGCAAGGTCGCTCCTCCGCAACGGTTTCGGCGCCTGGGAAGATCATCGCACGAAAGGGTGCGCCGGTGGGTGTTGCGGTCATGGATCGACCCGGTCCAGGTCCAGGCCCATGTCGAGTGCCGGTGCGGCCTGCGTGAGGGAGCCGCTGGATACGCAGTCCACGCCGGTCGCTGCGTAGTCGGCAACGGTCTCGAGCGTGATGCCCCCCGACGCCTCGAGGAGGGGCACCTTTCCGCCCTCCTCACCGAATGAGCGGGCGATGCCGACGGCCTCCCGGACGACTTCCGGCTCCATGTTGTCGAGCAGCAGGGCATCGGCCCCGGCGGACAGTGCCTCGCTGACCTGTTCGATGGTGTCGCACTCCACGTGGACGATCCTGTCCGGCCAGAGCCCACGGGACCG
>JAAEPF010000081.1 GCA_024222295.1 Actinomycetes bacterium | reverse complement strand
ATTGTGCGTCGGGGCGTAGTGGACACGGATGGGCCTGGTGCCGCAGCTTCACGGCGTCGTCGCTGCCGGTAGCTGGGGTCTCGGCTCGGTGTCGGCAGGTACCCGTCGATCTGGTCCTGGTACGGCATGGCTACCAAGATGGCGTACGTGACCACGAAGAGGCAGATGAGACAGCCGCAGCGTCGAGAGGCCGCTGCGCTGTGCGGGGCCTCATGGGAGCCGCTGGCGTCGGGGTCCGCGTCCTCGATGGGATCGTTGTCGAGGCCAGCCTGCCAGTGGTCGACGGCGCTGGAGTTGGAGTCAGTCGAGTTAGCTCGGCGGACAAGGGTGCGGGACGGGGTCCTGCCACCTGAGGTCTGAAGACGCCCAGGTCCAGCCAGTGCTGCAGCGGGGCTGAAGCCGCCACTGCGCGGGCTGGTGGGAGCTGGCGGTGCGGTGGCATGGCCTGGCTCGTCGGCGGCGGTGGCACCTTCGGCGTCGCTGAGCTGTGCGCTGGGGTCGGCCTGGGCCGAGTTGTTGGGCGCACTGCTGCGCGACAGGGAGCGCCCTGTGTGGGGATCGCTGTCACGGTCGCGCTGGGCAGCGTCACTTGGCGGTGGCGTGCCGTCGGGGTCCTGGGTTTCCGTGTCGTGGATGGAGTCGTTCTGGCTATCGTCCGACACGTGGAACGAGTCCAGGGATATGTTGCTGATATCGCTGGCAGCTGCGTGCTGGAGCAGAAGCGGTTCAGCGTCGGCCGCGGGCTGGTCACACGTGGCGTTTTGGGCGGGGGGGCCAGCGGGCGGTGGTAGGTTTAGCGGTTCCATCGGTGCCGCGGCGAGCTCCGCCTCGACAAGCGGTTGCAGGTCTGGCGGGTGGTGCGGGATCGCATCCACGAGATACGCCAGGGCGTCTTGGTCGGGCGGAGGGAGGCCTCTTGGCAGCAAGGCGTGGGCCCGTGAGAGGTATGGCGGCAGTGGTGCCGCGAAAGCCTCAGGGCCGACGAGCTGGGCACGAGCGCCCTGGTATTCCAGAAGGAGGCCAAGGTAGCGGGTGGGGTACTCGTGGCTGCCCTGAATACGAGTGAGGTTGCGGTTGGTGCGCTGTCTGTCGGGGCCCGCTCTGTGCCAGATATCCTCGCACATGTCGACCGCGGTGCGGTGGCGCAGGGCGTCGTTTTTCTCCGCGGAGTCCTCCTGGAAAAGGTGGTCGTACTGTGGCAGATGGAGCGTCGCCAGGACGTGCGGGACGCAGTCCTCGAGCCATGCCCAGTACACGTCCTGATGGTCCTCACCTGGTGCCCACGCCGCGGCGCACGGTATGAGCCGTGCTCGGATGTTCATCAGGTGCCAGAAAGCGGGGTCCTCCTCGGGTTCACCCCTGGCGCACAGAGGGGTAGTGGGACTCGTGGGGCTGAAGCGGGGCACGACAGCGGGGCTGAAGCCGCCACTGCGTGCCTGGGCCTTGCCAGCGGCCCTGTCGAGGATATGCTGCACGACGGTCGAGGACAAGCTGAAGACAGGGTGCCATCGAGGATATGCTGTACGACGGTCGACCGCAGGCGTCGTATTGAGTGATGGTAGCCCTCGTAGCTGAACTTGCATGCGGTGCGAGGCGTGGCCGGAGGACGCAGGAGTCAGCTCAGCTGCGGCAAAATCGGCGGTCGACTGCGATGCATGTGTCGTAGTTGACGAGGGCGTGCTCGTAGGAGACGTGCTGGTACTCGGCGTAGGCATAGTAGTAGCCGTCGAAGTCCCAGGGGGGCAGCGCGTGGGGCAGGGCCCCTGGTGCTGCTCAGGCCAGGCGCTCGCGGGGGCGCCCAGCAGCCCGGTGCCGCACGGACCAGCGGCGGCGGTGCTGTTCACGATCGGGTCCAAAATGGCGCTGTGATCGTATTTGTAGATGCTGTCATCGTAAAGGTAGAAGTACGTCCTACGCTCCGCATGTCGCAGGAAAGCCTCTCCTCCGTGCTGGGGCGCACCGCCTGAAGACGGGTGTGCTCCGGCCAGCGAGGGGAGGGCCAGGCCGCAGGCGAGGCGCCGCATGATGGCGAGGCCTGGCGGGCGGCGCGAGCGATGAGCCGAAAGCTGCGTGGCAGCACACGTCCTCAT
>JAAEPF010000080.1 GCA_024222295.1 Actinomycetes bacterium | reverse complement strand
GAATCGACGTCGCGCCCGTGAGCATCATCACGAAACGGTCGATGCCCATCCCGACTCCGCCCGTGGGCGGCATGCCGTACTCGAGCGCCCTGATATAGTCATCGTCGACCTGTTGAGCCTCCTCGTCGCCGGCTGCGCGACCGAACCCGCCGACCGAGAGGAGACCGTCCTCGAAGACACGCCCGACGTCGTCGACGTCACCGCCATCGACGACACCTTCCGCACCTTCGAGGAGCGCATCGCCTTCCTCGAGGCCCGGGCCGACGCCGCCGAGGCCGCCCTCGCCGCCTCAACGTCGGACGCCGACAACGCCCAGCTCTGGCTCCAGTCGCTGACCGACGACGTCTCGGCCCTGCAGTCCCACGCCTCCGACACCGACGCCATCGTCGTCACCACCGCCGCCGACCTCGACACGCTCCAGGCGGCGCACGACGCCCACGCCCAGGAGTCCACCGCGCAGCACGCCGAACACGACGCCCGCTTCGACTCCCTGGACGACGAGCCCTTCGAGGCGGGGCAGGCTCCCTACGAGGTGGGCCGGGCGCGCTTCGGGCGCATCGCCATCGCCAACTCGGATGCGGCGGGGCGGGCGTATGCGGATGCGGCGGTGGACATGGGGTATCGGGCGGTGGGGGAGGTGTTGGCGGGATGAGGTCTGGTCTCGGGCTTCGCGCTCTTCCACGATGAAGGTCTGTAGGCGTGGAGGGCCGCGAGGCCGCGCTCTCGGCCCGGCTCCGGCTCCCCGGCGAGGCACGGCGAAGCGAGCGGGGCCACATGGGGCACCTTGACCGTCAGGGTGGGGTTGGTTGGCCCCGTTTCGCGGTGACTCGGCGGGGCGGGGCCGGGAGCGATCCGCCCGAGTCGAACGTGAGGGACGCGTCGGCGAGAATGGAGGAAGCAGGATCGGTTTCGGGCGCCGGCTTGCGCAAGCTGGTGAGTCGTGATCTGGTCTCGGCATGGACCGAGACGCCCGACTCCTCGATGACGCCGTCGCCGCCTTCCGAGGCCGGCTGACGGATGCGGTCGGTGAGCTGCGCCAGGCTTCCGATGCGCTCGGGTTCTGCGACGCGGAGCGGAGGGTGCAGGCTCTCGCACTGGCGCTTGCCGCGGAGATGACCCAGCGTGCGCTCCAGGCCGTCTCAGACGACCAGACACGCGCCCGGGAGGCGCTGGAGCGGGTCCGCGAGCGTGCTCGAGAGCGGGGTATCCAGGTACGGAGCGAGGGGCGTCGCAAGACCCTGGTGAGGACGCTGAGCGGCCAGGAGGTCGAGGTGACGACGCCGTACGCCATCGGGGCACCTCGGGGCCGAGGCCCGAAGTCCCGCAAGCGTGGAGCCCAGGGAACCGGCGTGTATCCGGTACTGGACCAGCTCGGCATTGTCGGGCGCGCGACGCCCGCCCTTCGGCTCCTCATTGCTCGGTCCGTCAGTGAAGCGAATTCGGTGTCCGCAGCACGCGAGCTGTTGGCCATGGGCGGCGTTGAGATCGACCACAAGGCCGCCCTGCGGCTGACCTACGAGGTCACCGACGACGCCCTTCGCGCCCGTGCTGAGGCGGTCGCGAAGCTGGACAAGGGGAACGACGACGGCCCGTTCGCTGGTCGGCGTGTCGTGGCCGCCGTCGATGGCGGGCGCGTACAGATCCGGAAGCGCGTGGGAGGTCGGCCGAAGAAGGGCGGCCGGAAGCGCTTCGTGACTGAGTGGCGAGAACCCAAGGTGCTCACGCTCTACGTCCTGGGCGAAGACGGCCGGCGAGACCGGAAGGTGCGGTCGGTGATCGATGGCACCCTGGGAGACGCGGACGCCGTGTTCGAGCTGCTCCTCTACCACCTGCGTCGCATGGGAGCTCACAAGGCGATGGAGCTGACCTTCGTGGCCGACGCAGCACCGTGGATCTGGAAGCGCGCTCCAGGACTCCGCAAGACGCTGGGCATTGAGGCCGAGCGCTTCCACGAGGTCGTGGACTACTTCCACGTCGTCCAGCGGTTGAGCGAGTTCTCGAAGAGCCAGGGATGGACCGAGGAGTACCGCCTGGGCTGGTACGCGACCCAGAAGCGTCGCCTGAAGGCCGGTGACATCGAGGCCATCGAGGCCGTGTTCCGCCAGATCTCCAAGCGGGACCCGGAGGAGCTGAAGAAGCAGGTCGAGTACTTCTCGGCCCACCGCGAACGCCTACGCTACGCTCCCTTCCGCCAGCGAGGGCTGCCCATCGGCAGCGGCGCTGTGGAGTCCTCTGTGCGTCGTGTCATCAACCTCCGGCTCAAGGGCAGCAGCGTCTCCTGGACCGAGGAGCACGCCGAAGGCGTCCTCCACCTACGCGCACAGGCCAAGTGCGGACGATGGCGTGAGCTTGAGCAGGCAGTTCTCGGCATCACGGGCTGGCGACCCACTGCCCGCTTGCGCAAGGCCCCCAGGGACGCTGCGTGACCGACTTTGGATCATCGCGCCCCCGCGCCCGTCAAACCGCTCGCCCCCTGCGATCCACCGGCCCTTTTCGCTTGACAGTCGGGCGCGACCTGCAGGAACCTGCCTGAAGAGGTTCTGGCTCAGAGGGGAGTTCATGTACACGCCGATTCACGTGATCTGCTTGAAGGTGCACCCTCGGTGCCTGCCGAGAGTCTCACGGCTTGTGCCGCTCTCCTTTCCCCTCCTGTGCCTTGCCGTCCCAGCACCGAGTCACGCTGCCGCGTTTG
>JAAEPF010000079.1 GCA_024222295.1 Actinomycetes bacterium | reverse complement strand
TACCCGATCGGGCCCCAAAAGCCCACGGGCGCTTGCACCCCGAGGTCGTGGTGGAGGTCGTGGTCGTCGGCACCGTCGTCGCGTGAGTCTCGGAGTCCGACTTCACAGTCAGCTGTGCGTTCAGTCTGGGCGCGGCTGCCTGGTGGGACGGTCAGCGCAGGTGGCCTGCAGGGTACTGCTGCCGTGACGTCAGGGCGCTGTGCTGCTGAGGTACGGTGGCGTGGGTCCACTGCTGGGCCGGGCTGGGGTCCCTGAGTTTGGGCCTTGGTCTGTGCGCCCGTACTGGGGGGCGGCATCTCGGCGCGGAGCGCAGGTGCAGGGATGGTCAGACTGGAGCAGCTCAGGTGGGCGGTGTCCCCAGACGACAGCGTGACGGTCCAGTGGCCGGGGTGCTCGCTGGACTGCCCCCGTACGATACCTCGGAGGCCGTTGATGGGGTTGTGGACTTGACCCTGGACGATGACCGCTGTGCCCGCGTGGAGCCGTGGTGGGATCCAAGCGGCCAAACGGCAGTTTACGGCTCGGAGGTGACCGATGGTGGCTGGTTGCGGTCCGAGGAAGCGCTCAAAGTGCCCCCGTACAGTCACAGTGCTAGCGCTGGCAGTGCTGGTGCTAACACGCGAGGTTGCGAGGGAGCCAGGACCCAGGGCAGGCGTGTGAGCATGCGAGACGGCCGAGGCTGGCCCCGCTGCCGTGCTACCAGGTTGTGGCGGGGAGGTCACCCCAGGGCTCGAGGCAGCGTGGGGACCGATGACAGGAATGGCAGGCGTGGTGCCATGCGGGGGGGCTGAAGCCGCCCCCGCTGGCGTGCTACCAGGTTTTGGCAGGGGGGTCGGCTCGAGGCTCGAGGCAGTGTGGGGGCTGATGCCAGGGCGGCCCTGGGCGGCCGTCTGGTGGCCTAGAGGGCGTCTGCGGTCGACGTCGCCGCCGCGCTGTCGGCGTCGCCGCCGCACTGTAGCTGCGCTCCGTCGCCGCCACTCGTCGCGGAAGCCGATGAAAAAGGAGTACATGACGTACGTGGCGCACAGGGTGGCCCACGGGGGCGGTGACGCCACGTGGTGCCACTCGATGACCTCCAACCACACGCGCTCCACGAACGCTGCCGTGTAGGCCGACGTGGGTGCCGCCTTTGGTGCCGCCGCGGACGACTCAGGGCGTGCTGAATCTGGCAGGGTTG
>JAAEPF010000078.1 GCA_024222295.1 Actinomycetes bacterium | reverse complement strand
CGTCGATGCCGAGCGCCGAGGGCTGGGGCGACGGGTTGTAGCCGGAGTTCAGGGGGTCGGCGCCCGCGTCCGAGGCGACGTAGAGCTGGAACGCGGTGTGGAGTCCTGCGGTGTTGACCCGGACCTCTACTCGGCGAGCCCTCAGCTGGGCGATCTGCAGCTTCGGAACGACGATCGCGACCAACACACCCAGGACGAGGAGGACCGTCAGCAGCTCGACCATGGAGAAGCCACGGCGACTCAAGGCGACACCTCGGCCGTCTGGACAAGCGGCGCAGCCTGGCACATGACCGCGTAGCCGTCGGCCGTCGACAGCAGCAGCGAGCCGTCACCGGGCAGGCCGTGCATGATCTCGGAGCAGACCTGCTGGCGCTCAGCCGCAGCCCAACCGGTGGTGTCGACGGCGCTCGAGCCCGACCAGCCGAAGCCGGGAACGGGGTGGAGGCGGTCGAACTGGGCGACATCGGCGAACTCGTCACTGCGGTCCCAGTCCGGCTCGGCCACGAACGCGGGCGTGGCGTAGCCCACGGCAGCGAGCACCAGCCCGGCGAGGAGCCACAGCGACACCTTGCGGCGAGTCTCGCGTACAGGAGGAGCCGCCTTCTCCTCGGCTTCGGAGATCTCAACGTAGGTTACCGGCACGGTCGGCTCGCGTCGGCGTGCATCCATCTTTACGCGCAGGTGACCGTCGACCAGGTGACCCGTTGTCTTGTTGACGATCACCGACTGGAGCCAACCGATCGCCTCCAT
>JAAEPF010000077.1 GCA_024222295.1 Actinomycetes bacterium | reverse complement strand
GATCACGAGACCGAGGGTGCGCTCGGGCTGGACGGACTCCTTGCGTGGTCACAGGCGCGGTACGTAGCGCGCGAGGCCGCCAAACCATTGGCGCCCCGTGCCGCTCGACTCGACGAGGCCCACGGGTCGATCCTGGCGTCGCCGCTGCTCACCCCGTACGACGAGCCGTTCGCCGACGCTGCCGCGTTCGATGGGTACGCCGTCTGCGCGGGCGGGCCGTGGACGCTCGCGGATCTCGCTCGCGATGTCGCACTCGCGCCGCACCATGCAATGCGGGTCCGGGCACGCCAGATCCTTCCCGGTCACACCGATGCGGTCCTGCCCGTGGCTCACAGCGTCCTCGAGCAGACAGACGACAGAACCGAGCGCGTCACCGCGCTCGACGCGCTTACTGACCTGCCCGAGGTCAACGCGCGACCAGATTTCGGCACCGGGGTCATCACCCGCGGCAGCATCCGGCCGGCCGGCAGCGAACTCGTCGGCGCCGCGACCCAGGTGACGCCCGCGATCCTCGCGATGGCTGCCGCCGCCGGTGTCGACGATGTGCACGTCATCCCTCCCCCGACCGTCGGCACGCTCGTTCTGGGGTCCAGCCTCCTCACGCAGGGCCCACCCCGCGACGGTCGGGTTCGTGACGCCTTGGGCTGGACGCTTCCCGCGCTGCTCGGAGGCCTGGGTGCACGCGCCCATCCGCCGGTGCGCGCGCCGGACACCCGCGACCTGTTGCTGCGGGAGATCGACGACGCCGATGTCGATCTGCTCGTCACCACCGGCTCCACGTCGCCGGGAGACAACATTCTTCGTTCCGCCCTTCACGACATCGGTGCGCACTGGTTGATCGACGGCGTGATGGCCACCCCGGGTGCCCAGACGCTGCTGGTGAGACTGCCCGACGGGCGACTCCTGCTCGGCCTTCCGGGGCATCCGGACGCCGCGATTGCCGGCGCCATCACTCTGGCGCCACCGTTGATCGCCGGTCTGCGTGGCGAGCTGACCGACGAACGATTGGCCGTTCCCGGAACCGTCCCCGCCCGCGCCACGTTGACTGCGGACACCCCACCCCCGGACTACGAGGAAGACACCGTCGTGTGCCCGGTTCGACTCGAGTCCGGTGGTGTCGATGCGCACGGCTCCCCGGTGGTCGCGTCCCCCGTGCTCGCGCACCCACTGACGTCGGACGGGCCCGCAAATCTGCACGGCTGGGCGAACGCTGACGCGGTCGCGCTGATCGCCCCCGGATCCGGTGCCGCCGGAGACGTGGTGGAGCTCGTCGATCCCCTCGGCCGACCAGCTCACACCTCGGGTAGTTCTCCTCGTTCGACGATAGAATGAGGTACGTGCTGGACGTGCCCGATCTCGTCATCGGTGGACTCTCCATAGATCCGATCTTGGCTTTCGGTGGCCTGCTCGCTGGGCTTCTGGTGGGCCTGACCGGCATGGGCGGCGCCGCACTCGTCACCCCCATGCTGGTGCTGGTGTTTGGGGTGCCGCCAGCGGCCGCGGTATCCAGCGACGTTGTCGCATCCGCCGCGATGAAACCGGTCGGCTCGTGGGTTCACATCCGTGCACGAACCGTCCATTGGCGCATGGTCTGGTGGTTATCCGTCGGATCGATTCCCGGCGTACT
>JAAEPF010000076.1 GCA_024222295.1 Actinomycetes bacterium | reverse complement strand
GGCGTAGTCTCGACGACTTCGCCACGTGGTGTGCGCTGGCAGAGCAGTATGGCGGGGATTGGCACCAGTGGCCCGAGGAACTGCAACACCCGCGCTCGGAAGCGGTCGCCGAGTTCGTCGAGGAGTACGCCTCGAACGTGGACTTTCATCGCTGGCTCCAGTGGCTGGTCGATGATCAGCTGACGAAAGCGCAGGCCAGCGCAGTGCAGGCGGGGATGGAGCTGGGCGTTGTGCACGACCTCGCGGTTGGGGTGGATGCTCATGGCGCCGACGCCTGGGCATTTCAGGATGTCTTGGCTCTCGGCGTTGCCGTTGGTGCACCGCCAGACGAGTTCAATCAGCTCGGGCAGGACTGGGCACAGCCCCCCTGGCGACCCGACCGACTCGCTGAGGCCGCCTACGAACCGTTCCGGGTGCTCGTGGGAGCTGTGCTGCGGCACGCGGGCGGGGTCCGCATCGATCACATCATCGGGCTGTTCCGGCTGTGGTGGATACCGAAGGGCGCACCGCCGGCGGCAGGCACCTACGTGCACTATGACTACGAGGCGATGATCGGCATCGTGACGCTGGAGGCGCATCGGGCCGGCGCGGTCGTCGGGGGTGAGGACCTGGGGACCGTGGAGCCCTGGGCGCGCCACTATCGGGGCGGGCGCGGCGTTTTCGGCACGTCGATCCTGTGGTTCGAGATGGACCGCGACGGCGCCGGCGGGCCGCTGCCGGCCGAGCTATGGCGGGAGTCCTGCCTATCGGCCGTCACGACCCACGATCTGCCTCCCACCGCGGGTTATCTCGCTGGAGAACACATCCGGCTGCGCGACGACCTCGGGTTGCTTGCACGCCCGGCCGCCGAGGAATGGGCCAGTGACCGGGAACAGCAGGAGG
>JAAEPF010000075.1 GCA_024222295.1 Actinomycetes bacterium | reverse complement strand
TCTTCTTGCGCTTGCCCTCGTCGGGGCGGTGGTGGGGGTCCTGGGCGAGGATGGACTTGATGCCCTGCACGCGCTTGCCCTCCGCGGCGCGCTTGCGCTTGGCGGCTTTGCTGTGGCCTTGCATCATCTCGCGGATGCGCCGGACGTAGGCCTTGTCGCTGAGGTGGCGCCAACAGGGCAGCTTCGTGAGCTTGACCTTGTGGATGGTGGTGACGTCCTTCTCGATGGGCAGGGTCTCGCCCTTGGCCTTGGCTGCCTTGGTCTTCTCGTAGAGGGCGGTGCGGTGTGAGCGATCAGCGAAGGCGGGGTCCATCGGCGTCTGATTCGTGGGACCGTGACCGGGGGGGGCGGCCCACGGGGTGAGGCCTCCGGTCCGGGAAACCGGACCGCCGGCGAAAGGTCAGGCCTCGGGGCCCGCCCGAGCGCGGGCGAACGCGGCCGGGGTCAGCTCGGCGGCGCTCAATCCGTAGAGGTCGCGGTGGGTGCCGAGGCGGGTGAAGGCCCAGCTCAGGTAGGCGAGGGTGTCGACGCCCAGGGCACGGCAGGTGGCCGCGACGCCGAGGAGAGTGGCCGCGCGGTGTGCGCCCTCGGTGCTGCCAGCGAAGAGGCTGTTCAGGCGGAGCTTGGCCACGTGTTGGTACTCACGCTCGGAGGCGGAGTTATCGATGGGGATCTCGGGGTGGTCGACGAAGCGGAAGAGCGCCGACCAATGGTTGCGGTAGTAGCGGATCACCTTCGCGAGGGCGTCGTCGGGGGTGAGGGTGAGCTCGACGGCGTCCATCCAAGCGAGGAGGGCATCGCGAAGGGGTGGGACCTTGAGCTGGCGCCAGGCCTGCAACGCGTCGCCGCGGAGCCCCTCCTTCTGCGCGGTGGCCTCCTCGATGTAGATGGCTGAGATGAACTCACCGCCCTCCTTGGCGAGCACGGGCTGAGACACCTCGGCGTCGCGGAACTTGCGGCGGCCGTGGGCATTGCAGCCGGCCTCCAGGACGCTGCCGTCCTCGAAGACGAGGTTGTGCCGGTGTTCTGCATCGGCGACGAGCAGCCCGCTGAAGGGCACGAGCTTGTCGGCCAGCGCCTGCGCGCCTTTGTGCGCCTCGTACTGGAAGTTGACGAGGTCATCGCGTCGATACACTTCGAGATGACCGTTGTGGCTCCCGACCTTCGGCACGAGCACCTTGAGGCCGGTGGCGTCAGTGGCCATCCACTCGCCGGCGAGCAGCTGCTTCCAGTGCTCGCCATCGACGGGTCCCAGAAGATCCGCGGCGCGCTCGATCTGTGAGACCAGATAGCTCATGGCGAGAGGCAAGCCGCGCGAGGCGAGGTCGCGTCGCAGGCGATCGAGCGGCGTGAGCATCACGAACTTCTGGTGGACGAGCCATGCGAGCCATTCGCAGGTCGCCTTCGAGCGGGCGAAGGGTGAGGGCAGCGAGCGCGCCGTGGTGCGCGTCCCGCAGTGCCTGCAGGCGCAGGTCTTGCGCCGCACCACCCGCCGACGTTGGTGCTCCTGCACCACGTGCAGCTTGGTCTCGATGACCTCGTCGACCAGCTCCAAATCGGTCCCGCCGCAGTCGCTGCATGCCTCCGGCCGAAGGGTGTGCTCTTCGGCAAGGAGGTGCTCCGGCAAGGGCTTGCGACCCGTCGGCCGACGGGGCTTCTTGGGCGGCTTCACCTTCTTCGGCCGCGCCGGTGCCCGCGGGCGCTCAGCGTAGGCCCTGCGCTCCTCCTCGCTCACCGTCGGCGGCGGCTCAGGTGCCTTCGCCGTGCTCTTGCGCCCGCCCCGCTTCTTGCGCCCGACGATCGCGAGCAGCTCGGCCATCTGTTCGTTGGCGACCGCGACCAGCTGCGCCAACCGGCTCACCTCAGCCGTCAGCTCGGCGTTTCGCGCGTTCACAGCGTCGAGCTGCCGGCGCAGGTCGTCGTGAGCAGCTTGGGAGACACGAGCCATGCCGCCAAGGGATCACAGCTGATCCAGCGTGTCGATCCCCAGCGACGAAATTCTCGCAAATTCGGCGAATGGCTCAGGCGGCGCGCCGGTACCACTTTCGCTTGGTAGCTGAGAGCGGGATCCCCTCAAGGAGCGAGGCGAGGGCTCCGGTGTCTACGGTGACCGTGACCGCCCCCGGCTCGCATGCAGGAACCTCGAAGGTGCCGCGCTCGAGCCGCTTGCTGTAGATGCACCACCCTGAGCCATCGAACCAGAGCATCTTGCAGAGCCGCCGGCGGCGGTTGAAGAAGAGGTAGAGGTGGCCATCGCTGGGCTCGAGCCCGAGCCGCCGGGCGGCCCCGCCCAGCGAGTTGAAGGAGCCGCGCATGTCCACCGGGTCGAGCCCCACGAAGACGCGCACGCCATGGCCGATCCTCAGCACGCGGACATCACCCGCAGCAGCCGCACCAGCGTGTCCTCGTCGAAGTCCTCGCCGACCTCGACGCTGAGCTCGCCGCAGCGCACGACATAGCCCTCGGCTCCCCGAGCCGGAGCCTGGGCGACGAGCTCCACGAGGTTGATCCGCTGGACTGCCCTCGGTGCGCGACGCGACAAGTTCATGCGCCAGGCGTTCAACGAGCGTGCGTCGATCCGCTCCGCTCGCGCCCAGTCGCGCAGTCGGAGCCCACTGGCCTCGACCCGCCTCATGCATGCGCGGGCGTCCGCCTCGTCCCGAATTCGTCTTCCAGCCATCTGAGCCTCCCTTCGGCGGCCCACGATCTCACACTTGCCTTCCAGGCCCTCCCCGGCTTCGCTGATGGGTCACTCCGGCGTGGAGATTCAGGAGATCACCCAGCGCATCGCAGAGCGCATCACCCGACACCTCCAGAACCTGGACACCGACGAGGAGAGCGAGCACGCGCTCGACGCCGTCGCGAACGCTTCGGTCGGGCACAAGCAGCTCCTCGGCGCGCGCGCCGGCCAACGCGAGGACCGAATCCAGGGCGCCTTCGCCACCTCCAGCGCCGCCAGCATCAAGTGCGCCACCGTCGCCGGGTTCAACCTCCACGCTGGAGTGCACGTGGACGCGGGCGACACCGAGACCCTCGAACGCCTGGCTCGCTACGTCGCTCGCGGGCCCGTCGCCAACGAGCGTCTACGGGAGCTCCCAGACGGCCGAGTCGCCGTCGACTTCCATCACCGCTGGCGCGACGGGACCACCGGCATCGTCCTAGATCCGCTCGATCTCATCGCCCGCCTCGCCGCCCTGGTTCCGCCACCCCGGCAGAATCTCGTCCGCTACCACGGCGTCCTCGCATCGGCGTCCCCCCTCCGCCCCAAGATCATCGGGCAGGCCCCTGCAAAGGTGGCGAGCTCCCGTGGTCTGAAGCAGCCCAAGCAGGCTCCGAAGCGCCGGCGTCTCCTCTGGGCCGAGCTGATGCGCCGCGTCTTCGGTCTCGAGGTCCTCGAGTGCCCCCGGTGCGGCGGCCAAGCCAAGGTGATCGCCCTCATCGACGAGCCCGGCGCCATTCACGCGATCCTCCGCCACCTCGGGTTGCCGACCACGACGCTCCCCCTGTCCCCAGCCCGCGGTCCGCCCGACCCGGTCGAGGATGTCGCCGCCTGAGCAAAGCCATCGCCGTTGATGTAGCCTGGATCCCCCGGGGAGGGGGCTCGTCCGCGTACCTCGCGGCTAATCGCTTCGCGCAACGGATATTCTGTTAAATTCCAGGTAGATGGATGATGTCGCTTGTCCTTCCTATACCCTGACCATGGTCGAATCTGCTGGGAGTGTGGTGATTCACAATTCATCGAGGTGTTTTGGCCGAATTTTCGGCGCAGCTTTCCCGTCGAGTCGGAGTGCGTGGAGGGTTTCTGCGGCGGCGTATGGTCGGCGCAGTTTCGCGCCGAACCGCCGCATGGCTTCCGGCCTGGTCCTGGTCATACAATGTGGCACCTCGGCCCCGACACACACTTCAGGAGGAGTGCGCCGGCGTTTGGTGTGGCGGCAACTGAGCACACCTGG
>JAAEPF010000074.1 GCA_024222295.1 Actinomycetes bacterium | reverse complement strand
GGCCCCGGCCTCGCGGTCCACATCGCCGGTGACATCACCGCCGAGCGCCTGAACCTCTTGCAGGAGGCCGACGACATCTGCACCGCCGAGATCCAGGCCGCCGGCGCCCACGAGACCCTCTGGCAGTACTTCGCCGTCCTGCTCCCCGTGAAGAGCGTCGGCGTCATGGGCGACGCCCGCACCTACGAGAACGCCTGCGCCCTGCGCATCGTCGAGTCCCTGGACGGCATGACCGCCGACTGGGGCTACCTCGACCACCAGCTCCTGCGCCGCATCTCCAACCGCATCATCAACGAGGTCCGCGGCATCAACCGCGTCGTCCTCGACATCAGCTCCAAACCCCCCGCCACGATCGAGTGGGAGTGACCGGGCGGGAAGTTGCCGGCTGACCTGCAGTTCGGCTGATGAGGTGGGTCGATCCGGCCCTACGCCGCTGCGCCGGCTGTGAAGAGGTGGCGCTGGAAGTCGACGAAGAGTGCTCGGATGTCCGGGGGAGGGCCGAGCTCCGTCACCGCGTCGTGGATGGTCTGG
>JAAEPF010000073.1 GCA_024222295.1 Actinomycetes bacterium | reverse complement strand
GCGCGTCGCTCATGACGGAGCGGGGGGGCAGCGGACCGTGGGGGGTGGAAGGGGGCGGGCCGGGAGCGGTGGGCGAGGGCGGGCTGTTGCCCGCCGGCGACGAAGCCCGCGCCGAGCGCCTGGCCGACAAGGGCACGGTCGGGCGGCGAGCCGGCGACGTGCGGCGGGTACTCACCCCCGGCGGCGGCGGGTGGGGCAAAGCTGACGGACGTCTGGGCAGCTGACCCACCGTGCTGGGTTACTCATCCTGCGTTCTGGAGTGGTGCCGCGTCGATGTGACGCGGATCTACTCCAAGAAGGTGGATGAGTAGTTCAGCACAGGCCTGGGTCCGACCGGTCCGGCCGGCTCAACCAGGCCGGCAGGTTGGGTGTGGTGGGTGGGGCACCAACGGGGGCTCCGCGATGGGGAGGGCGCCTGTGGTTAGCGTCGCGGGGAACCGACGAAAGGCAGTTCCAATGGGTCCCAAGCTCGTAGCCGAGTTCTTCGGCACACTCTGGTTGGTGTTCGGGGGTTGTGGCAGCGCAGTGCTGGCCGCCAACTTCTTCGCCGACAACGACTTCCCGGTCGGCATCGGCTTTCTCGGTGTGTCGTTTGCATTCGGCCTCACCGTGCTGAGTGGCGCCTACGCGTTCGGCCACGTCTCGGGCGGTCACTTCAACCCCGCGGTGACCCTCGGGCTACTGGCCGGTGGCAAGCACTCCTCCGGCGAGGTCCTGCCCTACATCGTCGCCCAGGTCCTCGGCGCCATCGGCGGTGCCGGCCTTCTGCTGCTGATCGCCAACGGGGTCGACGGCTTCGAGATCGTCTCGGGTCGTGCCGGCGAGTTCGCCACAAACGGATTCGGTGACCTCTCGCCCGGCGGCTACAGCCTGCTCGCGGCGCTCGTCATAGAGGTGGTGCTCACCGCCGGATTCCTCATGATCATCCTCGGAGCGACCCGCAAGGGGCTTCCGGCCGGGTTCGGCCCCATTGCGATCGGCCTGGCCCTCACCCTCATCCACCTGATCTCGATCCCGGTGACCAACACGTCGGTCAACCCGGCCCGCTCGACCGGCCCGGCGCTGTTCGTGGGCGGCGACAACCTCAGCCAACTGTGGTTGTTCTGGCTGGCACCGATCGTGGGCGGTGTGATCGGTGGACTCCTGTACCGCTACCTCCTGGAGCCGGCCGAGCCCGAAGAGGTCGCCATCGCCGATGCTCCGCTCTGACCGCCGGCCGGCGGTACGAACCTTCCGCTGAGCCGGGTCGGCTGGTAGACCGCCTGCATGGACTCGCCCGAGCGCGCAGACACATCGAATCGATGGTGGATGCGCGTGGGAATCGTGGCTGCCCTGGGGGCAGCAGCAAGGGCCGTCTATGTGCTCGTGGTGGCCCGCGACCTCGAACTGGGTGCGGATGCAACGTGGTACCTGCTGGTGGGTGGTGCAATCAGGGAAGGCCACGGGTTCGTTGACCCCGAGACTCTCTTCACCACCGGCGAGACCGTTGCCACCGCCAACTTCCCTCCGCTGTACCCAGCCGTCCTCGCCTTGCTGCAGACGCTCTTCGGCACATCTGAAACGGTCGCACAGCTGTCGGGTGCGGTCCTCGGAGCGATCACCGTGGTGGTTGCAGCGGCGCTCGGCCGTCGCCTGTTCGGTGACCGTGTCGGCCTGGCCGCCGCAATGCTGGTCGCTGCATCGCCGATGCTCATCGCAGCCGACGGATCGCTGATGTCCGAGGCGCTCTACGTTCCGCTGGTCACCACGGCGGTGCTGGCCGCCCTGGTCGCGGGCTGGGAGGGCAACTGGTGGGCCTGGGTCGGCCTCGGTGTGTCGATCGGACTGGCTGCCCTCACCCGCTCCGAGGCACTCATGCTCCTGGTGTTCCTGGTGTTGCCGATCCTGTGGTGGAGCCCCACGGTGCTGCGGGCCCGGCTCACCGGTGTGGTCGGCGCCGGACTCGTGGCGCTACTCGTCATGACCCCGTGGCTCGTTCGCAACAACTCGGCGGTCGGGGAGCCGACCATTTCGAACGTGTCGCCGGCGACTGCGCTGGCCGGCTCCAACTGCGACCTCACCTGGTCGGGTGACTCACTCGGGTCATGGGAGTACGAGTGCACGCGACCGCAGGACCGCACGCGGCTCGGCGAGGCGGAGTGGTCGAGCGGTCTGCGAAGCGAGGCGGTCGACTACATCCGCGACAATGCACGCCGGCTGCCGCTGGTCCTGGCTGCGCGGGAACTGCGGGTGTGGGGGCTGTGGGACCCGGTTGACCTCGTCGAGCGTGACGCCCAGGAAACCCGTTCGGAGTGGTTCCAGTGGACCGTGCGTGCGACTGCGGTGTTGACGCTCGCAGCGGGGGCCGCGGGACTGTGGATGGCTCGCGGCCGCGGCCGCAAGGTGGTGGTTCTTCTCGGCCCGGTGGTGATGGTGGCGACGACGGCCCTGCTTTCGCACGGCAACCCGAGGTTCCGCACTGTTGCCGAGCCCGAGTTGCTGGTGGCGGCGGCCTTCCTGGTCGTCGCGCTGTGGGACCGGCGGCGCTCCGGTTGGCGGACTTGACCGGCCGGTCAATAGAGTTCGGTACATGCTGGACATCAATGGAGCATCTGCACTCGTAACCGGTGGCGCATCGGGACTCGGAGAGGCCGCCACGCGGGCTCTCGGGGAAGCCGGCGCCAAGGTCGTGATCATGGACCTCGAGCACCAGGCCGACAAGGCCGAGGCGATCCTCAAGGACGTCGACGGCGCGTTCATGCCGACCGACGTGACCGACACCGACCAGGTGATCGCCGCTATCGAAAAGGCCAAGGAGCTCGGCCCGCCCAAGGCGCTGGTCAACTCCGCCGGCATCGGCTGGGCCACCCGCACGATCGGCAAGGACGGCAAGTACGAGTCGGCACACGACCTCGATCTGTTCAAGAAGGTCATCGACATCAACCTCGTCGGCACCTTCAACTGCATCCGCCTCGCGGCCACGGCGATGTCGCAGAACGATCCCGACGACGACGGACAGCGCGGCGCGATCGTCAACACGGCGTCGATCGCTGCTGTAGAGGGCCAGATCGGCCAGGCCTCCTACACCGCCTCCAAGGCCGGTGTGGTCGGCATCACGCTGGTGTGTGCCCGTGACCTCGCTGCGGTCGGCGTGCGCGTCAACACGATCATCCCCGGTCTGTTCGACACCCCGATCTACGGCGAGGGTGAGGCCGCTGACCAGTTCAAGGAGCGCCTCGGAGCCGGGTGCCTGTTCCCGAAGCGCCTCGGGTTCTCCTCGGAGTACGCGTCGCTCGCCCTCGAGCTGATCCGCAACGGCTACATGAACGGTGAGTCGGTGCGAATCGACTCCGGCATGCGCATGCAGCCCAAGTGACATCCTGAACGCGACGAGAGCCCGGAACGACCGTGACCACGGGGTTCCGGGCTCTTGCGCGTCCTGGCCCGGATGGTCGGTGGGGGAACAATGCCCGGTCGACGAATGTGGAGGTCGTTCGCTTCCTCGAGGAGTGCCTGTGAGGTCCGTCGGATCCATGCCGTGTAGGACCGCGTCGCCTGCCGCTGGAACGTCATCGCGGCTGGTGCTGACGCGGGTGTCAGGTTCGACTGTGATTGCGTGACGGAACCGACTAGCTTGCTGGCAAGGCGGCTGGGGTGTTGTGGCTCCGGCGGGACAAACAAGGGGCTAATCATGAATGGGCGAATCGGATTGAGCGCGAAGAAGGTCGCGCTAGCGCTTGGAATGGGTGTCGTGCTTGTAGCGGCAGGCTGTGCAAACAAGCCGGGGTCTGCCCCGTGCGATGGCGACATCGACCTGCAGGTCGGCTACCCGGCAGCGGCCAACGAGCCGGGCTGGTGGCAGGCTGACACGCGAGTCGGTGGGACGTCGTCGATTTCGGAGGGCTACCCGAACGTACTCGGGTACGGCTGCAGCGCACTCGAACTCACCACCGACGCGACCAACGAGGCCAAGGCGCAGGCGTTCACCTACGAGGACGTCGGCGTTGACCTCTCGACCGTCAACGACGTGAGCTACTGGGCATACCGCGACCCTTCATCGACGGGCGACCCCCAGGTGACGGCTTCGCTCAACATCGAGCTGTACGGCGCGGATGTCATCGACACCGCCGGGAATCCCAACGGCTACACCACGCTGGTCTACGAGCCCTACCTGCAGGCAGGCGGCGGATCGGCGGTGCTGACCGCCCAGTGGCAGGAGTGGGACGCATCAGCAGGCGTGTGGTGGAGCACACGTGCGACCAACGACCAGCCGACGCGGTCCGTGCTGCTGACCTGGTCCGAGATCCAGGCCGCGTACCCGGGTGCGGTGCTCGGTGGCTTCGGTGCCAACCTCGGTTCGTACAACCCGGACCAGACCGTCGCAGTGGACGGCCTCGTCGTCGGATCCAATACCGCCGACTTCTGAGTACTGGTCGTCACTGATCGTGGCGACGCCGAAAGCGAGGGAGCCCGGGTCGAGCGGCCCGGGTTCCCTCGCGTAGCCGGGTCCGTGGACGCGTGGCACATGACCGACGCGAACCGCGACGAGCTCACCTGTCGGATCGACCTGGACGGCGACGGAACCTGGGACAGGGCCTTCGACCCCTGCGACTACTCCGGCAGTCGCAGCTTCACCGCACCCGCGGGCGACTTCACTGTGGTTTTCGAGGTGAGTGATCCGGCCCATCCTCCCGTGACGGCGACGTCGGACCACTCGGCGGCGCCCGGCCTCAGGCGGGAGCGGCGACGCACGGCAGACGCACGTTGCCGCCTCCGTCGATGCTGTGCAGGACGACGCACACCTCGGCTGCCGCTGCGATCGGAAGTCCGCTGAACGAGAATCCGTGTTCCTCGGCTCGACCGGGATTGGATGCGGCCACGTCGGGCCTGGCCATGTCGGCGTCGTTGGTGGCGACAGGGTTGCCGTCGACGTACACACTCACCTCGATCGGGTCGTCGGAGTGCATGTCGATGCCCCAGCCCACGATGTCCACGGAGTCAGCGCCTGAGCGGGAAACCGAATCGACGAATCCGAATGCTGCATCGGCGGCGTGCTCGGTGCCCCCGCGGACGTACAGCGATGCGTGGGCGAGGCTGTTGAATCCGTTGACGACAGCGCCCGTCGGGTCGTGCATCTCGAAGTGCAGGTGCGAGCCGGTGTGTTCCGCATTGCCGGAGTCGCCGACCCATGCGATCACTTCGCCTGCCTTCACGCGCTGGCCGCGTTTGATGCCATCGGCGAAGGCCTCGTCATAGGTGTTGACGCCGTCGTCCGTTCCGGGCGTGTCGTTGTTGATGTGTATGTACCAGTACTCCCAGCCGTCGTTGTCGGTGAGCACGAGGATGTTGCCGCCGTTGCCGACGTTGTCCCACCGCATCCAGCTGACTTCGCCATCGGCGGTTGCCACGAGCGGAGTTCCCTTCGGTGCCATGAGGTCCTGGCCCTCATGGGTCCGGGTGCCGCCGCCGCGGGGTGCCCCGAAGGTGTCCGAGAAGCTGACCTCGCGTCCGACCGGGAACACCATCTCGCGCTCCGGCGGCCCGGTGGGGGCCGGCCTGCTGCCGAGTGGGCCGAGGTCGCCGGCTGGCACGCAGGCCGCCATGACCAGGGCGACCACGGCGGCGGTTGCCGCCAGCGTGATCGATCGTGCGGGTCCGCTTCGGGGGCTTGCGCGGTCCATGGGTCCTTCCATGAGTCCAGTGGTGGCGGCCAGTGCACCGCTACCCCGACATCGGTCGTTGTGGCCCCGCGCCTTGAGCCGCGGCAGGATCGTGGGCTGTGACCTCCGACTCATTGCCAGACAGAGCACCGGGCGAACCCGCTGAATCGTCGAGGAAGCGCCGTGTTGCGGCGTTCGACTTCGACGGCACGGTTTCTCGGCGCGACACGCTGATCCAGTTCGTGGCTCGCACCGCCGGCTTCGGCAGCTCGATCACCGGATCGGTTGCCGCCGGTGTGGCGGGGCTCCGGGGTCAGTTCGACTGGCGTGACCGCGACGAACTCAAGGAACACATGGTCGAGCGACTGCTCACCGGGCACAGCGAGCGGGAACTGCTGCGCGCCGGCGGCGTGTATGCCACCAGGCTGGTCGATCGCGGCCTGCGCGCCGACATGGTGGACCAGGTGCGCCGTCATGTGGCTGCCGGCCACGAGACGCTGTTCGTGTCGGCTTCGCTGGTGTACTACCTGCAGCCCATAGCCAGGCACTTCCATATGACCGACGTGATCGGCGTGGAGCCCGAGGTGGTCGACGGTGTGCTCACCGGTGCGCTCAGTCGGCCCAATGTTCGCGCCGGTGAGAAGGAGGTGCGCCTGCGTGAGTGGCTCGGTGTCGGCGCCGACGATCCGCTCGACGACATCGAGTTGTGGTCATACGGCAACAGCTCGGGTGACCACGAGCTGATGGCCATGGCCGAGCACGCGTTCTGGTTGGGCAAGCCCGAGAAGTGCCCGCCGGGCGCCGTGCAGTTCAGCGCCGGCTCCGCCTTCTAGCTGTCGGTGGATCAGCCGACCAGGTCGGCCATGGCTCCGTCGATTTCCGGGAAGGCGAAGCTGAAGCCGGAGTTCTGCAGGACTGCGGGCACGATCCGCTGGCTGGTCAGCAGCAGCGAGTCGGCCAGTTCGCGGCCGAAGAGCAACCGCGGCCCCGCCATCGGGAGCACCGACGTGGGTCGGTGAACCGCCCTGCCGAGGGCCTTGGTGTACTCGAGGTTGGTGACCGGGTTGGGTGCGGTGAGGTTGGCCGGGCCTGACAGGTCGGCTGTCAGCAGGTGCACGATCGCCTCGATCTCGTCGTCGATGTGGATCCAGCTCATGTACTGGGATCCGTCGCCCGAGCGCCCGCCGAGTCCCAGCCGGAACGGTGTGAGCTGCCGCGCCAGCGCCCCGCCCTTCGGGGACAGAACCACTCCGCTGCGCAGGTGCGCAACCCGGATCCCTGCCTCTTCAGCCGCGGCGGTGGATGCCTCCCACTCGATGCACACCTCGGCAGGGAAGTCGTCTCCCGGCTCTCCCGTCTCGTCGGTCGGTGTGTCGCCGGTGTCGCCGTAGTAGCCCACCCCCGAGGCCGACAGCATCACTGCGGGCGCGGACTTCAGCTTTGCCAGGGTCTTCGCCAGTAGCTCGGTCGACCGTGTCCGCGACTCGAGGATCCTGCGTTTCTGGTCTCGGGTCCATCGCTTCTCGCCGATGCCCTCGCCGGCGAGGTGCACCACCGCATCGATGCCTTCGAGTCCCTGCGCGTCGATCTCACCGCTCCGGGGGTCCCAACGTACGGGCTCGCCGACGGTGTTGCTGCTGTCGGGGCGCACGACCGGCGCCACGTGGTGGCCGTCGTCGCGGAGCCTGTCGACGAGCTGTCTGCCTATGAGGCCGGTCGAGCCGGTCACAGCTATGTCCATCAACCCATTGTGGCGGCAACCCCGCCGCTGTCCGGGTCAGCGGGCTTTGCCAGTTCTGGTCAGCGGTCTGCGACCGTGCTGGTCAGCGGTCTGCGACCGTGCTGGTCAGCGGTCTGCGACCGTGCTGGTCAGCGGTCTGCGACCGTGCTGGTCAGCGGTCTGCGACCTT
>JAAEPF010000072.1 GCA_024222295.1 Actinomycetes bacterium | reverse complement strand
GGGCACCCGGAGGTCTCCCTGTCGAGCCTGTGGACGAGGACGGCCCTCGCCCTGCCCTTCTCCCTCGCCCACTTGGCGGCCCTGCCGAACACGCGGCCCGCCTCACCCCTGTCGGTGGCCACGGAGAGGAGACCCTGCGGCTTGTCGACTACTATCACCTCGGAGTCCGAGTAGAGCACTCGGGGCTCGGGTATCCCCGGCTTGGGAGCGGCGGGCCTGTCGCCGTCCTCCCTGGATAGGACGGTGACCGTCGAGCCCTCTGCGACCCTCTGGCGCGGGTGCTCGGCCCTCTCCCCGTCCACCCTGACCCTGCCGTGGGATATCATCCGGCGGAGGGAGTTCCTCTTGGCGTCGGGGTGCATGGATGAGAGCGCGTCGATCAGGAGTGTCTCCTCGTCGACGGTGATCGATGGGTCAGTCACTTTCCCACCACTCCTCTGGCTCGTCATCGTCGTGGTGGCGGTCGAAGGCGGCGGCCTCCTCCTCCTCGGAGATCACCCCATCCCCGTCTGTGTCGAGGACCACGGCCTTCCCGAGTAGCTTTCTCTTGCGCGCGGTGTTGGCGGCGAACAGGAGTAAGACCACGAGTGCGGACACCAGCACTAGGCCCTCGGCAGCGACTCTGCTCAGCCCGAGGCTCACCAGGACCTGTACGGCTATCTCGTAAACCGCGTGCAATATGATCCAGAAGACGACTTCAATGAATATCTCGAAGCAGATGTCCTCGGACATGCCACACCCACCGGTTGAGGTGTTTTGGTGCTTATGGCGGCCTAGTGGGACGTGACGTAGTTAACGGCGTTCCGGAATATCGCCATGCCCTCGCCCTCCCCGTGCTCCATTTCCTCGCGGGTCCAAGTCGCCCCCAGCCATGTCGAGTGGTTTGCCTCCGGGTGCGGCATCAGCCCGAACACCAGTCCGGAGGGGTCGCACACCCCTGCTATGTTCCTCCAGCTCTGGTTGGGTGATATCGGGTATGGGAGCACCTCGTCCGTGGAGCTCGGGTATTCCGAACCCGGTTCGACGTAGCGAGCCACCAATTGGCCCGATTCGGCCCACTCGTCGAGGAGCCCGGGGTCGTCGGTGACGAACTTGCCCTCGCCGTGTCGTACCGGTACGCGCATGCGGGTGATGCCCTTGGTCCAGATGCAGGGGCTGTTGGGGTCGAACTCCAGCGTCGCCCAGCGGTTCTCGTACTGGCCGCTGTCATTGAGTGCCAGTGATGCGGTCTGGGTGAGTGATACCTCGTCGTCGCCGGGGAGGAGCCCCATCTTGACGAGTACCTGGAAACCGTTGCATATCCCTATCACTGGCTTGCCCGCAGCAACGAACTCCCTCACCTGCTCACGGAGGCCGAACCTGAGCCGGTTGCCCATCAGCCTCCCGCTTCCTAGGTGGTCACCGAAGGAGAAGCCCCCGGGGACCGCCATGATGTCGTAGTCGGAGAGGGTCGCCTCGCCGCTGACCAGTCGATTCACGTGTACCCTGTCTGCTGAGGCGCCGGCCATCTCGAAGACGGCCATGGTCTCGGTCTCGCAGTTGATCCCGAAGCCGGAGAGGACGGCGACCCTGGGTTTGCCTC
>JAAEPF010000071.1 GCA_024222295.1 Actinomycetes bacterium | reverse complement strand
CCTCGACCACGACCACGACGACGTCCGAGGATGCGAGTACCGCGGGCACATGTCGGGGCGCGCGCTTGCGGGGCCGCTTGCCTGCCGGTCGGCCCGGCCCCTCCGCTGCCGCTGTGATCTGCGCATCGATCATCGCGTCGAACGCGGTCAGCAGCCCGTCGGTTCCTTGGAGCCCGGGTTCGAGGATGCGCAGCGCCGCCACTACGGTCTCGACCGTTGACAGGCACTCCTGCCGGGGCTCCTTCCGGATGCGGTAGTTGCTGCCACGGGGCGGGGAGAGGCGGTAGCGAGGCAACGCGGCGACCCAGGGGTTCGCCCTGAAGATGCGGTGGGCCTGTGCCCACGTGCCGTCAATCACCACGAGGTGCTGCGGCTGTTGCTCGGGGGAGAGTGTGCTGAGCTCCTGGTCCGGGTCGCAGGGGTACAGCAGGCCCGCGCCAGGCGGGAGCGAGACGGGTGGGCTCGCGGAGCTTCTCCCTCGCAGTGCCAGGACGTGCACGTGGACCGACGCGAGGCCGAGCCGCAGCAGCCGCGTCGTGCCGACTGCGTGTCTCCGCTCCGTCGGGTGTTGGAGCACATGCACCCCGACCCGATTCGGGATGGGTGCCAGCAGTGAGCACAGGCACATGCGCGTCGGCTTGTCGCACCGGTAGCAGTGGGGTCGCGGCTCACGGAAGGTGGGCAGGCCTCTCGTCGGACGGTCGGACACATGCACTCCACGGAAGCGTCGGCCT
>JAAEPF010000070.1 GCA_024222295.1 Actinomycetes bacterium | reverse complement strand
GGGGCAGATCTTGCTCACGGCTTGAGCTCCTCGAGCAGCGGCTCCGGCACGCGCAGGACCTTGCCGGCCTCGACCTCGTGGTGGCCCAGGTAGGGCTCGATGGTGTGGCCCTCGTAGTCGTCGCCCCACTTCTTCCAGATCCAGGCGTTGGCCTCCTCCTTGGAGAAGCCCAGCACGAGGTTGGCCTTCCGCAGTTGGCCCTCCTCGAGGTAGATGACTTCAGCCGCCCAGACCTTCACGGCGGCGGTGCGTCGCCTCAGGTCGGCGGCGCGCTCTTCGTTGGTCACGAGTCCTCCTTGTCCAGGTAGTCGGCGATGGCCAGCCGGACGATGGAGCTCTCTCCGAGGCCCTTCTGTCGGGCTCGCTCGCGGAGGCGGGCTCTCATCAGGGGTGGGAGCGCCACCTGGAAGCGCTTCCAGTTGCGCTGGGACTTGGGATCATCCGCTGGTTTCGCCATGCGCGGAGGGTAGCACGCGGCTCTGCCTCCGTCACGACGGGGTACGGCCAGGGTCCAGCCGGGGTCGCGACGGAACGCCCCAACCCCCTGGAATGCCTGCGCTTTCTCTTGCCCTGGTGGTTTGCGCGGTGCTATGGAAAGTGCAAGCATCCAGCTACAGGAGCCCTCCCTTGTCCACCGACGCCAGCATCAACGAGGAGACCGAGGCCAAGCAGGCCGACGTCGATGTTGTCGCGCTCGACGCTGAAACCACCGACGCCCAGGGAACCGAGGGCACGGAGGTCGAGGCGAGCCCCGACGCGACCGAGAACACCGAGCCCGAGGCCCAGCGGGCCACGGACGAGGACAAGCAGCGAGCCGCTCCGCGTGACCCCAACGTCATCGAGCGGCTCGAGGAGGTCATGGGCGAGCAGCCTGTGGGCTCCGACGACGTCGCGCTCGAGTCGCTCAAGAAGACGGACTGGGAGAAGCTCCCCAGCGACGTGAAGGGGCCGGTTCGCGAGCTGGTTCGCCACGTCAAGGGCCTGGAGGCGAAGCTCGCCGAGGCCAACAAGAACGCCCGCGGCGAACTGTCCGACGAGCGCGCCGAGCTCGACGAGATGCGGAAGGGGCTGCTGCGAGACCAGCAGGCCTTCTACCAGCTGTTCGACAGCCCGGAGTTCAAGGACCTCCTCGCGAAGTCCAAGATCAAGGACGCCGACCTCCCCGATGGCGGCGACCCCCTCTCCAAGCGTGGGCTGATCGCCCGGCTCGAGCGGGACATCGCGAAGAAGTTCGGTGCCTTCACCGAGCCCTTCCAGGTGGCGAACGCGGGCATCCAGCGTCGCGCGGCCTACGAGGCCATCGTCGCCCGGAACCCGGAGATGAAGGACGAGACCTTCGTCAAGGCGGTCAACGCCCGCATCGTCAAGGCGAAGGAGAGCGGCGAGTCCGTCCAGGGCAAGCTCGAGCGCTTCATCAAGGACGAGCGCGCTTCGCGCATCATCGCCAGCGAGAACAGCCGCCGCGCCCGTGAGCGCACGCTCCGCAACAAGAGCGCCTCGCGCATCGCTGCACGCACTTCCACTGTCGGGCAGAAGCCCGGCGACCCTCCCCCCCACATCCAGAAGGCCTTCAAGGACCGTGACTGGGTCGCCATCGATCGATGGCGCCAGTCGGACCCCAAGGGCTGGGATGCCTACCGTCGCGCTCAGGGCTTGACCTGAACCTCGAGGAGACCTGAAAGATGGCCACCACCACCGTCACCATCGATCCCGAATACCTCTCGACCGTCACCATCCCGGTGGCCAAGGAGGTCGTGGACGCCCACTACGTGAAGCTCAACTTCCTCGGCGCGCAGGAGCGCTTCTGGGGCAAGGGCAAGCCGACCGAGGAAGGCGGCGCGCTGTGGGTCCAGGGCTGGAGCATCGACGAGCACTCCGAGGACACCGAGTTCCTCACCGGCTACGAGAAGCTCAACCTGGCGGTCCGCAAGACCATCGAAGACACCCAGTGGACTCCGGTCCACATCGTGCGTCCGGTGGTCCTCTCCCTCGAGGAGGAGGTCATCCAGGGCACCTCGACCAAGGTCATCGACCTCGCCGTCGAGCGCACCGAGAAGGTGATGGGTGCGATGATGCGTCGCTTCGAGGAGCAGGCGTTGATGGACAACGTCGCCGCCTGGGCGAACCTCGAGACCCTGAACGGCGTCGACGACACCGCCGGCTTCCTCGAGAACCGCGCTTCCGGCTCCCAGAGCAACACGGTCGGCGGCCTGTCGAAGGCCACCTACACGGCGGTCACCGGCACGCAGAACCAGTGGGCGGACATCGCCAACTCGTTCAACTCCAACGGGCTGAACGCGCTCAACGCCATCAGCATCCGCGCCCGGAACCGGACGAAGGACCCCAGCAAGCTGGCGCTCTTCATGTCGGAGACCGGCCTCGAGAACTACAAGCGCGCGGTCCAGGGCTACGAGCGCTACATCAGCGCCGACACCATCGACACCGGCAAGCTCCAGCTGAGCGTGAACGGCGTCGCCGCCGAGACCTCGGTCTACCTCCCGAGCGTGACCGGCCAGACGTCGGCCACCGACCCGCTGACCGCCATGCTCGTCGACTTCAACGACATCATGGTGAAGTTCACCAAGCACCCGAAGCTCGACGGTCACTTCGGCATGCGTCCCTGGCGTCACGGTCCTGGTGACCAGGAGATCATGCTCGCCCTCTGCTCCTTCCGCGGCCAGCTGTGCGCCCGCGCCCTCGGCGGCTCGGGTCTCGCGACCCGCGGTGAGACCTTCTGATCCAGCCCCACCTCTAGGGAGACACCACCATGTCTGCTTCCATCGCCGGCGGCTCCGGCGCCAACCGCGATCTCCGCACCACCTACCGCCAGCTCTACGCCATCGAGGCCTTCGCCTTGGGCGACGTGGGCGCGCTCAACCTGGGCACGCAGTCCGGCTCCGATGGCATCGGCTTCGAGGTCAAGGAGGCGCTGCAGTCCGAGGCCGAGGGTCGCGTTCCGGTGTGCGTCGCCGCCGAGGCTGTCGCGGCCGACGCGCGCGGCAAGTTCATCATCGGCGGCTACGCCGGGACGATCATCTGCGCGTCCAGCGTCGTGGCGGGTGACACCCTCATCTGCGGCACCACCGCGGGCATCGCCATCGAGGCCTCGACCGTGGACACCACGTCGGGGAGCAACCAGATGAGCTACGTGGCCTTCGGCCAGGCGCTCACGGACTACGTCGCGGGAACCACGTCCTGCACGGGCTTCGTCTTCGACCGCGGCATCTGGGGCTGATGCAGCTGTAGAGGGGCAACCGGGGGTCCAGCCCTACCTTCCCTCGGCTGCCCCCTGTTGCGCGTGTTCCTCGCTCGCGCTCCTGCGTCCCCGTCGGCACCCCTACCGGCGGGGACGCTCTTGCGTTGGGGTTGCGCTATGCTTGGGGTGACCTGGAGGCCACGGTGAACCTACGAGACATGGTCGACGCGGTCTTCAGCGAGCTCGACTACGACCCGGACGTGCCTGAGCACACCGCGGATGTCATCTCGAGGCTCAACGACGTCTACGAGGAGGTCAACGACGACGACGACTGGCCCTGGCTGGTCAAGGAGTCGGACCTCTCGCTCTACGCGACGGTCGAGGGCGCCAGCGGCGTCACCGTCGCCATCACCGCCCCGAACCTCCGCCAGGTGACCGGGGTCGGGACGAGCTTCGGCAGCCACTACGAGGGCCAGACCTTCACCGCGCCGGACGGGAACGAGTACACCGTGGCCTACGTGGCCTCGACGACGGAGATGTACCTGACGGCGTCGGCGACGGCGTCGGCGGCCTCGACCTCCTGGTCGGTGAAGTTCAAGCGCTACGTCCTTCCGGCGGACTGCGTGGACGTCACCGAGTTCGTCTCGAGGTCGGACGACCGCGGGCCGCTCGTCTTCATCGACCGACGGAAGGAGGGGATGCTCGACCTCGACGAGGACTACACGGGCACCTCCGAGGTGGTCATCGAGGACGACTACGTCGACGACGCCACGCCCTGGGTGGCCATCGGGCTCAACGCCACGACGGGCGGCACCGACATCGCGAGCTCGACGAAGTACGCCTACTGCTACACCTTCCTCTACGAGGGGCGGGAGAGCGCGCCGAGCTCAGTCGCCGAGGTGACCACGGGCGCGAGCGACAACCGGGTCGAGCTCACGCTGCCGGACACCTCGTGGCGGGACTCCACCCCCACCGCGCTTGAGTCCGGACGCCGGAAGCGGGTCTACCGTCGGGACGTCACCAACAACGGTCCCTGGATGCTGGTCGCCACCATGGACGCCAGCGACACCTCGCACAACGACGACCGGCTCATCCCGACCACGGTCGAGTCCTACGAGAACGCCACGCACCTCGACCCGACGGTCATCACGCCGTCGGTCCGGCTCTGGTACACGGCGGGGGCAGACCGCACGATCCGCATCCTCTACAAGCGCCGGCCGCGCCGGCTCGCGAAGAACACCGACATCCCCATCTTCCCGCGGCAGTACCACCGGCTGCTGGTCTGGGGCGTGCTCACCGACCTGACCGTGAAGACCAACCCCCAGGAAGCCCAGCACTGGGCGGGGCGCTTCAACGACAAGTTCAGCCAGATGCAGGGGCGCTACATCAAGTCCGGCGCCCGTCGCATCGTCCGCGGTCGCTGGGACCGTCCCATCCGCTCCCGCTTCGGCGACATCTACGGCGAGGCCTCCATCACCTAATGAGCGTCGACACCAAGAACATCGACCTGAAGCCGCTGCTCGGACTCGACGAGCGCTGGGAGCCCATGCCCGGCGCCGCCGAGGTGCTCGAGGACATGACCTGGACGGAGCAGAAGAGCTGGGCGGAGGCCGGCGGGTTCCGCTCCATCGCCTACAGCACCTTCGTCGAGGAGCAGGGTCAGCCGGCGGAGAACCCCTTCGCGGCCGACGGCGCGGCCATCACGTCGCTGCACTGGTTCAGCCAGCACAACGGCGCCAAGCAGTGGCTGATCTGGGAGACCGGGAGCGGTGCGCTGCGCGCCTTCAACGGGTCGAACGGGCACACGACTACCACCGAGCCGTGGGACGACCTCGTGGACGTCGACGGCAACGCTTGGGACGGGAGCACCCTGAGCCGGGCCTTCATCCGGTCGCCCTCGGCGCGGACCCAGTCGCAGGCGTGGGGCTCCTACCTCTACCTGGTGAACGGCCACGACCAGCCCATCGTCTTCAACGGGCACTGGACCGAGCCTGCGGGCTTCGACAGCGCGCCGGCGCCGCCGGACTGCGCCACCATCGACACAGGGACCGGGCTGAGCACCCTCGGGCTGGGGTCCTACGCCGAGGACACCGAGAAGCGGTGCGCGTACAGCTACAAACTGACCGTCCTCAACGAGCGCGGCGGCGAGAGCCCGGCCTCGGAGGCGTCGTCGCTGTGCGTCTTCCTGAACGACGCCTCCACGCGGCACTTCAACGCCGTCTCCATCGGCGAGCAGGGCGCGTCGTGCGTCGCTGTCCGCGTCTGGCGGACCCGCGACCAGATGGACGCCGACGGCAACCTCGACACCGTCGGCAAGGGGCGGACCTACTACTTCGTCCGCGAGCTCCAGTACAACGGCGCCACCACCTTCGTCGACGGGCTGCCGGACACCCACCTGGGCAACACCCTCGACGAGGAGGCGCTCGGGCCATGGCCTCGAGGGGTGCGCTTCATCGCGACCTTCAAAGACACCATGTTCCTCGCCGGCCACAACGGCTCCGAGGTGGTGTACTCCCGCCCCAACCGTCCCGAGATCTACCCGCTGGACAACCGCATCAACGTCGGCGACGGCGACGGCGGCGAGATCACGGGCATCTACACGGCGCGGAACGCGGTCATCGTGACGAAGACCCGCGGCATCTACTTCATCAAGGGCGACCCGAAGAACGGCTTCTACGCCCAGACCCTCACCCAGGACCTGGGCTCGAGGTCCATCAACTCGGTCCGCGAGCTTCCTGGCCTCGGGGTCGTGCTGCTGTCCAACGACGGCATCCACCTGATCGAGGGCACGCTCGAGAGCACCGACCGCCCGACCAGGACGGTCAACATCGGCCAGCCGATCAGCAAGATCTTGAAGAAGCTCAACCTCTCCGCGCTCGAGAACGCGCGGTCGGCGGTCTACCACCGGGACAAGGAGTATTGGCTCGCCGTCCCGACGCTGGGGTCGACGGACCCGAACCTCGTGCTCGTCTTCCACTACGAAGTCGGGCAGTGGTCGGTCAGGAAGAACTTCCCCATCGCCTGCATGGCCGAGACGCGCGACCACCGCGGCTACCTGTTCTTCGGCTCCCACGACGCGACCAACTCGCCGGGCATCCACCTCTACAGCCGCGCGCACAAGACGAAGCAGGGGACCAGCGCGTCCTCGGCGCCGAAGTTCGAGACCGCAGCGGTCGCCTTCCCAGACGTCTACCGGCACATGCAGCTCCGGTACGTGCACGTCCACTGCGTCGGCTACGGGGACAACGACATCCAACTCAACCTTCGCACGAACCGGTCGCTGACCCAGATCTACACGACCGCGAAGGGCGCCGACATGCAGTACAAGGCGACCTCGGAGCAGCTCGCCATCTACGGCGAGGCCACCTGGAACAGCACGAGCGCCTCGGTCTGGGCGAAACTCCGCCCCATCACCGTGCCCTTCGACGTCGGCCACGCCCACAAGGGGTGGACCCGCGAGGTGCAGGTGGAACTCACGCCGGAGGACCTCCGGCTCGAGCTCATCGCCGTCGAGCTCGAGTTCCAGGGCGCCGGCGAGAAGCCCCACCGACCCTCGAGGGCGACCGCCAAGCGCTCCGGGCGGACCTGATGTCCTGGCGCTACCGCGAGCGGCGCGCCGAGGGCGCTGGCGTCATCGTGCCGGAGGACTGGAACGAAGGCTTCAGCGCTCTCGCTGGCGAGCACAACGGCTACCACGACCGCGACAACTTCCCCAGCGCGACGCTCGACGAGGAGCACATCGTCGCGAACGCGATGACGCGCGGCCACGCGGTGAAGCGGGGTCTCTCCCCTTCCATCACCGCGGCTCTCGACACGACGTCCTGGCAGCGAGCGCTGACCGGCGGCGACATGCCGAAGACGACCATCGAGGTGTCCAACGACTGCACCGTCATCGCGGAGTTCGGGGTCCACTGGGAGTGGGAGTCCACGGGGACGAACGCGGTGCAGGCCGACGCGGTGCAGTTCCGGATCGTGATCGATGGTGTCGTGGTCAGCCAGTCGGGATGGATGTCGGCCCAGTTCGCTCACGACGCGACCTACCTGGTCGGCGCGCTCCCTGTCGGAGCTGGCTACCGGACCATCGCCACGGAGATGCGTCTCGCCAATGTCACCTGGGACATCGACGCGGACACCGTCATCCTCAACGCCCTGACGGGGACCTACACGGACTTCCACGTCCGCTCCGCCGAACTCGACATCGAACGGAAGATCCGATGAGCCGGATCACCGTCACCGAGGTCACGGCTGGGAGTTCGCTCTCGGTCACCGAGCCGAACGCCACCATCAACTCGGTGAACAACGCGACTGGCGACGTCGACGCCTCCAACGTTCGCGAGGAGGGGCTCGAGCGGCGGAACTTCCAGACCGGCTTCAACACGAGCATCGCCTCGTTGTCGAAGGCTGGGCCGACCTCGTTCACGCACTCGACCGAGACCCTCCTCGTCAGTGGCAACAACTTCGAGTTTGGGCCCTTCAACCGGGACAGCTCGATGAACGAGCTCCTGAAGGTCCGCTTCTCCTTCTGGTTCTATGGCGCCAGGGTGGTCTCGCCAGCCTCTGCGCCGCGGTGGAACTTCAAGATCAAGTACAAGCTCGGCGCAGGCGGCACCTACATCGACTTCGACACCGACTCCACGACCAGGAGGTTCCAAGCCAACACGAGCCTCAGCGAGACGGTGTACGGTTGGCGGATGAAGCGCTCGGTGACCATCGTCTCGCACTTCACCAAGTCGGGCATTGCGTCGAGCGCCGACATCTACTTCGGGCTCTTCGGCTGGGAGGACGTCACCCCCGGCAGCCAGTTCACCCTCGAGCACATCCACGGGCACGTGAAGCTCGTGAAGAGGTAGCCATGGCTGCAGGCCTCAGTGTCCTGACCGACGGGGCGACCACAGCGGCAGCGGACTTGAACGACCGGCTCGACACCCTCGAGGAGTGGGTGAACTTCGGCATGGCGTCCGGCGACATTCAGTCTGGGTCGGGCAGTGAGTGGGTGCGACCGAGCCACGTCTACCGCCCGGACTTCTACGGCTCGCCGGACAACCGCTCGGTGAGCGAGGGGTCCACCACGCACTGGCGAAGGACTGCCGACGACCTCTTCGACCGCTCCATCCACAGCCAGGACCTCGAGACCGGGACGACCAGCGACGACGAGGGGTGGATGACGATCATGGGGTCGGCCATCTCGCTCCGGGTCGTGGAGGCCTCCAAGATCACGGAGATCCTCTTCACCTGCTACCCCTTCGAGTCCGGCGGGACCGAGAGCAGCGCGACCTGGCTGCCCATGGAGGTCCGCTGCGGCGAGATCGCGCTCTTCATCGACGGCACCAAGCAGACTGGGACGGAGCGCCGCTTCTACACGTCGACGGAGCAGATCGGCTCCATCAACTTCGGCATGATCAGCGGTCGCCACCAGAACCACTTCGTCTTCCTGACCTCGCTCGCTCGAGGGCGGCACCAGCTCGAGGCGCGGGTCCGCTACGTGGTGCCGTCCACAGCGACGAACGCGAAGCACGTCTGGGTGGCTGAGAGGTCGCTCGTGGGCTCCATCTCGCTCATGTAGGGCGTGCTATGTTGACCCTGTCTCCGGAGTCGTCATGTCGACCAGCGCCTTCAACTACTCTGCGACGCCCTACGCGAGCATCGGCACGCCCGCCGCTGACACGCTGACGCTGACGGGGCAGGAGAAGAAGGACGCGAAGCTCGGGCGTGCGACCGCCGGCGGAGCTGGCGTCGGCGCACTGACCGGCGCTTCGACCGCGGCTGCCCTGGGCGCCGGGCTCACCGGCGCCGCCGCCTCGGGCGCGGCGATGGGCGCACTGGCTGGCCCCCTGGGGCTTGCCCTGGGTGCCGGCATCGGTCTCGGCGTCGGCGCGCTCAAGGCGCGGCACGGTGCGAAGGAGCAGGCGCTCAACCAGAAGGCGGGGAAGATCGCCGCTCAGAAGGCGGCCTTCAACGCCAGCGAGATGCAGGCGCTCGAGTCCGCACAGGCGGTCAAGGCGGCGCGGACGCGGCTCAACGCCAACCCGGCGGCCCCCGACTACATGGCGATGAGCGCGGCGCCTGCGCCCGCGCCTGGCGCCACCCAGTACGACGCCTGGAACGCGCGGACCTTCGGACACGGGTGAGGAGATGGGCAACGGCTACACGGCGACTGGCGGTTCTGACGCGACCGGTGACATCTACGGCTCCATGTGGGACGCGGTCCCCGCCTCGCCCCAGATGGTCTGGGACCGAGACCGGCGGACGACGAACCTGGCGAGGGAGCAGGCCAAGGAAGCCGCCATCCTCGAGCAGAAGCTCGGGGCACACACGGGCGAGATGTGGCAGAACGTCGGCATCGGCGCGCTCGCACAGGGCGCGGCGCTCGCGTCGGCTCTGCCGGTGACGGCGACGGACCGCCACAACCGCGGCGAGCTCGCCCGGCTTACGCAACTCCGCGACTCCGGGCAGTTGGGCCTCTCCGGTGCCGAGAGCGCGTACATGGACGCCACCCTGAAGGACCCGCTGGCCCGGCAGGCGACGCAGTCGCAGCAGGACACCGAGGCCTACATGGCCAACAAGGGTGGGATGAGCGCGAAGGACCTCTCCATGGTCCGGCGAGAGCGCGACGCCAACCTGACGCAGGGCCACCTCGAGGCCGGCAAGGTCAAGGCGCAGGCGCACTTCGACAAGGTGCAGGACCAGCTCGCGGAGATCGAGCGCCGGATGGCCTACAAGGGCGAACGGCAGCAGGCCCTGCTCAACCGGGGCGCGGCCTTCGCCGCCGATATGGGCGACGTCCTCGGGCAGGCCCGAGCCGGGAAGGCCCTCAAGCAGGTGGACTGGGCGTCCCTGATGGAGGCCTCGGGCATGGGTCCGGAGCAGGTGGCCGAGTGGGCCGAACTCGCCCAGAAGAACCCCTCGCTGCTGTCGAGCCTCGCAGCCAGCTACGGGGCCCAGCCCCGGTAGGAGCCCCCGATGGCCTACATCCAGTCGCAGTACGCGGTCAACGTCTACGACGGCCCCACGCCGATGGGGAACTTCTGGCGTCGCTTCATGCAGGTCCGTGGCGACATGAACCTGCAGGAGATGGAGCGCTTCTACAAGCGCCAGGACCCGGACTACCTGCTCAAGCGGATGGAACAGCTCCAGACCGCGTCGAAGGACTACCGGAAGGCTGCCGCGGACATCGAGCGCGCGGCGGTCCAGGGCGACATGCGCCGGCAGGCGGAGATCCTCGAGGGCGTACTCAGCGCGGTCGCGAACCGCGAGCAGGCTGGCGTGGAGATCGCGGTCGCGAACATCGACGCCCGGACGACCATCTGGGAGCAGGCGATGAAGAACGCCGGCACCCTCGACGAGATCAAGGGCGGGCTCGAGGTCACGACTCGGCAGATCATCACGCAGGCACTCGAGTCGGGCTCCGACGAGCAGCGCTTCGCGAAGATGCAGGCGGCGTTGACCGACGGCGGCACGGTGCCGGCGACGGCGCAGGCTGACGCCATGTACCTCTTCCTCCACGACCAGGCGGTCGCGCAGGATCCGCCCAACGAGGACGCGGCGAACTTCGTCCGTGGGTACTTCGCCAAGCGGACGGGAGGCCTCTCCGAGGACCCGCACGCGGCGTTCGACCACCTCCACAAGATGACCGCCAACGAGGTCGACTCGGTGGTGCGGCGCGTCACCGGCGGGCTCCCCGGCGGCGGTGGCGGCGGCGGCGCCGGCGGGCTCGGCAACGAGGCGCTCCAGAACCTGATGGATCTGGTGGGCATGAGCTCCACCCGCCACCAGGACATCGCGGACACCCTGCTGGCCCAGGCTGACGCTGCGGACGCGGAGATCGCCAGCCTGACCGGGGACTACAACGAGCTTCGGACCACGCCGCCGCCGACGCCGCCGAACGCGGACATCAACTTCATGACGCAGGCACCCTTCAGTGCCCCGCACCCGGCGCAGGAGGCGCTGTGGCGGGTGGCGAACCTGGGCCCGGAGCAGCGCGAGGAGCTCCTGGCGAACCTGCGGACGCAGGGCATGGAGGGCTACGCCGAGGCGCGCGACGAAGACCCCTACTACGACAGCATGACGCGGGTGGCTCCGGTCGATGTCGGCCAGTGGGCAGCCGGTGGTGACGTGAACCTGTGGCTGGGCAACGACCTCCAGGCTGCCTTGGAGGGCGACACCGCCGGCTACAACCGTGCTCTCGACCTGCTCGCTCGCATCCCCGACGACGAGCTCGAGCGTGCCGGTCTCTCCGTCGTGCAGGACATGCTCGAGGCGGGCGCGCAGGCAGCGGTGGCCGAGGGCGCGGTGCCCGAGCAGGTGCTCGCGGAGGCCGCGGGCGCTGCCCAGCAGGTGGTCTTCAACGCTCCCTTCTTGGACATCGGCACGGTCATCGCCCGGCAGGCGGACGCCATCCGACGGACCCAGGACCCCGAGGCGAAGCTCCTGATGAGCGAGGCGCTGGTGTCGAACTACGGCAACCTCCCGCCGGAGCTCGTCGGCACGGTCGGCGCCCAGATGACCCGCTCCTGGCGGGAGCGGCGTGCAGCAGGCGACGGCGTCGCCTGGCAGAACGACCTCGCCGCCTACAGCAAGGCCCTCCGGGGTGCAGCCGAGCAGCGTGAGCAGCAGCGGCTCGAGCAGATCCGGTTCCACCAACAGGCGGGCCGCCAGGTCGTGCGCGAGTCCAAGAAGGGCTTCGAGGACCCGCGGTCGTGGATTCCGGCACCGGAGCCGACCTTCAGGGACGACCGCAGGTGGGGAACCAGAACGCCCTACCCGGAGGCGGAGGTTGCCGCCGGCGGCGACCTCGAGTTCGAGGTCGAGGACGTTCAGCCCTTCGAGTTCGAGGAGTGGGAGCCTACCCTCCATGGCTCCCGCGCCGGCGACCCGCTGGATCTGCTGAACCGCCAGCGGATCCTCGAGGAGCAGCAGTACCGGCGCTCCATAGGGCAGGAGCCGTAGGTCAGCGGCAGCCGGGCTGGTGCGGAGTCACCGCCCCCCAGCACCATCCGCGTCAATGGTGAGGACGTGGCGTCGGAACAGGGAGGCTATCCGCTTCTGCTACCCCCCGGCACTCGCTGGGACGAAGAGTCGCAGAGCTACGTCGCGCCCCCCACCACCATCCGCGTCAACGGCCAGGACGTGCCCCTGGAAATGCTGCCTCCCGGCACTCGCTGGGACGAGCAGTCGCAGAGCTACGTCGCGCCGCAGTAGCACCGCACCCACACGAGACGTGGTAGACCTTCCCTATGGCTTCTCCGCGCGACGACGACCTGCTGCTGGAGGCTGCTGGCACTCCCTCGCCCCTGACCGAGGCTGAGCGCCGCTTTCTCGACGACGACGACACCGACGCTGGCATGCCGTCGGAGGCGCGAGCGATCCCGCGGGCCTCGACGAAGGCCTCCTACGACAAGGCTGTGGGGGACTGGCAGATCGGTCGTGCCGCCCAGCTCGTCGAGGGCGGCAAGACGGACGCGGAGGCCCGGAAGAAGGCCGCCAAGGAGGCGGAGAAGTTCCAGGTCATGCCGTCCGCCCAGTACGACGAGGACGTCTACGAGGCGGCGACGAAGGACCCGTCCGACTGGGACGAGGCAGACGTCAAGCTCTGGTCCCGCGGGCGAGGCATCCGCACGCAGTCGGCGCCGAAGCCGAAGGAGGGCGAGACCTACACCGAGGCCCACCGCAGGGAGTTGGGCGAGCTCTTCGTCGACACGACCAAGGCGCTGGCCTCCGGGGAGCTCACCACCAAGGAGGCCCTCGAGGAGGTCACCGAGGGCACGAAGCAGAAGGCCCACGAGCTCTACGACCGCGACTTCGTCTCCGACGAGATGAAGGCCATCGTCGGCTTCTCCGACATGCTCACCGGCTGGGCGGAGGGGTACACGGTCGGCGGCGTCGACCTGGAACTCGGCGGCGGAGACCTCGGGCGCCTCGTGGGAGTCGAGCCCAAGAAGGTCAGCGTCCCCAAGTTCGCGGTGAACCCGCTCGCCTACATCCAGCCGGGTCCGGTCGAGGAGGACGTCGAGGAAGCGAAGACGCGCGCGGCGCAGGGCTACCGGGCCCTCACCGAGGACGTCGAGTGGCTGGGTGGCATCGCGGAGATGCCTGCAGTCCTCGAGGCGATGGGCGGCTACCTGCCGTCGGAGCGCGAGAAGCGCGACGGTGCTGCGGAGGTGACCAAGGACGTCTGGAAGGCAGCGTCGGCCGCGGGTCGGAAGTGGAGTGCTCCGCACCTGGGCTCGGTCCAGCAGGCGGAGCTGGGCGAGATGTTCGGTGGCCCCGTGCGCCGCATGCGCGTCGCCGGCGGCGTGGACAAGGCGTTCTACGACGCGGTGACCACATGGGCGCAGAACGACTACACCAACAACGACACCGCCAACCGGGTGCTGGGGTTCTTCGCCGCCAACGCGCTGACCCCTGGTGTCTCGCCGGTCCTCCACGCCGCCCTCCAGACGGAGACGGGACGCGAGTGGCTCGAGGAGAAGACGGCGACTGCCAGCGCCGGCGTGCGGGCGTTCTCCTTCGACGAGCAGACGCAGGGGCTCTCTGAGACCGCGCCGCTCGAGGCCTTCGAGGATGCTGTCGGTGCCATCCGTGTCCAGGACCTCCCCGCGGAGGCCCGGAAGGACGTCGACCCGGACGAGATCATCGATGCCATCTACGCCTCGGTCGAGGCGGGTGAAGAGGGCGCGGCGCTCGAGCGCTTCGCGGCCATCATCTCGGGGCTCGAGGACAAGGACGCCATCCGCGACGTGCTGAGCGGCCGGCAGGTGGACACCGGCGACGCCCCGCAGGACGAGCTCATCGACGCGCTCAACCTCACCAAGGTCGGCGAGCTCCCGAAGCGCGTGCGCGATCTGATGGTCGACCGCGAGAGCGTGCTCGCTGGCATCGGCGCACGTCAGGAGGCCCGCGAGGAGACGGGTGGCGAGGAGATGGACGCCGCGATGGCGAGCCTCGGCTACCTGATGATGCCCGGCCAGGTCGAGAGCACCATCGGCAAGTTGATGCGTCTCTCCGACGCCGCGCCCCAGGTCTTCCTCGAGGCGGACGTCGGGCTCGCTGGGACGCTGGGCGCGCTCACGCCGGGGGCCACCGGCGAGGACTACGACACCTGGCTCCGCTCCGTCATCCCTGGCGACTCCGACGTCGAGGGTCTGATGATGGACCTCCGGCTGCCGGTGCTGCCGGCCTACGTCGGCGCGGGCGGCGGGCTCTTCAAGAGCGGCTGGACGGTGCTGCCGGCCCTCGCGGGCCTCGAGCGCATGCTCGAGTCGGAGCACATCGGCGGCGCGTTGGTCGACTACAAGGGCTACCGCGCTGGCTCCACCTGGGAGGCGCGGGTCTACAGCCAGCTGCACCCGGAGAAGGGGCGTGCGGGGGCCATGGAGGGCCTCGCCGACATCATGTGGGGCCTCGGCGCGAAGGAGCAGGGGTGGGCCGACAGCGCAGCGCGCGCGGCTGGCCTCTTCCTCGACTTCCGGGCCCCGTGGGAGGAGGCCCTCGCCGGCGCCCCCATCGCCGCGGCCCGGACCGGCGCCACCGGCTACCAGGCGGCGAAGGTCGCGCACCGCTTCGGCACTGGGGCGGCCCCCGCCGCCAAGGTGGGCGGGAAGGTGGCCTGGAGTCAGGTCGCGCAGGCCCTCCCCGTGTCGGACAGGATGAAGGCCCGCCTGGGCGGCACCGACGGCTACCAGGCCCTGCACTCGTCCATCCTCGCTGCCACGGCGGCGGCGGAGGCTTCGGGCAAGAGCTGGCTGGACAGCATCCATCCATCCGCCCGCCAGTCGGTCCAGACGGCCTTCGAGAAGCTCGGGGTGGAGGACGCAGAAGGGAACCCGGTCACCTTCAACCAGGCGGCTGAGGCCTCCAGGCGGCACGCCGCGTGGCTCGCGGTCCGGAACCTCGAGAAGGCCAGCGAGGTGCTGCAGAACGGCACCGCGCAGGACATCGCCTTCCGGCAGGAGCCTGAGTACCAGGCCTTCCGCGCAGCCCTCGACCAGGCGGAGAGCGTGGGTCGGCTCCGGCGCGGCGACGGCGCGGTCTACCTGGGCGTGGTCGAGGCGCTGGCCCGGCTGCTCGAGGATCAGGGTGCAGGCCCCTCGCACGCCGACGTCCTCCGTGCGCTGCGGCTTCGCATCGCCGGTGACGCGGACCAGCCGCAGCCGGGGGCGCTCCGCGCCGACCTCGAGCGCAAGTCGGCGCCGACCTTCTTCTCCACCGTCGAGCGGGCGCTGGACTGGATGAAGGACGACCGCTCCTACACCCCGCAGGCCATCCGCGAGCGGCTCTACAGTGGCGAGAAGGACCACGCGCCGTGGGGGCTGCAGGAGGAGGTCCTCGACAGGCGGTTCGCCGTGTCCAAGGCCGAAGCTGCCGAGGCGATGCATCGCGACCCGAACCTGGACCTGACTCGAGTCGGCTACGAGTCCGTCGAAGAGTACGTGGACGCGACCCACCGGGTGGAGCTCAGGGAGGTGGAGTCGTGGATCGACGACGCCAAGCTGGAGCCAGCCGCGGCGACGGCGCTGAAGCAGCGCTTCCGCGACAGCGAGCTCGGCAAGGACGGCGGCTACGGCAAGGAGTTCCTCAAGCGCGAGATCAAGCGCATCCTGCAGCAGGACACCCGGAAGTTCCGTTCCGGCATCCGCAAGGAGGAGGTCGACTGGCTGGGGCTGTCGGAGTGGCTCGACGAGCTCGAGGGCAAGGTCACGGGCAAGCAGGTGCGCGAGTACCTCGACGCCTGGAAGGCCATCTACTTCGACGACGTCCTCGACACCAAGCCGCCGGCGACGGAGGGGATGCCGGCCGGGTGGGGCTTCCACTACGCCACCGAGGAGGGCTACGGCTACTGGGTGCTCGCGGCACCGAGCAACGAGGTTCCGCAGGCGGTGTCCGAGGCCTCCGCTCGTGCGGGCTTCGTGGCTGAGCTCGACGTCGGGCTCGAGGTGATCACCGCCGACGACACCGCCGCCGCCGCCCTCGCCAGCGCGAAGGAGATGCTCAAGCGGATGGCGGAGGAGCCGGATTCCTTCGCCGTCGAGCCCGATGAGGTCGAAGGGGTGCGCGCGCTGGCGCGGGCTGTCGAGCCCATCCGGGTGACGGAGGACACGGCGGACGGGCCGCAGTACGCCTCGATGCAGTCGCCCGGCGGTGAGAACTACCGCGAGATCCTCGTGCGGCTCCAGACTCCAGAACGGGCCGCCTACGAGGCGCACCGGGGCGAGCTGTGGAAGAAGTACGGCCGCTTCTGGCGCCAGTCGGCCACCAATGAGGAGATGGGGCGCTCGAGGGAGCTCGGCGTTGCCATGGACGAGAAGCCGGGCTTCGACGGGGGGCACTTCGAGCAGCACCCGGACACGCTCTTCCACCTGCGCGTGAAGGACTACATCGACGACGAGGGCCGGCGCGTCCTCTACGTGGACGAGCTCCAGTCGGACTGGCAGAAGGCAGTGCGGGAACGCGGCGCCCGTCCGCGGCACGGCGAGGAGACTCGTCGAGATGTGCTCGAGCGGACGGCGCTGAACGGCGGGGAAGCCATCGGGAAGATGCCCGACCTGATGCGGACGATGAACGTGGCTGGTGTCACCCACCAGGCCCAGCTGCTCCTCTTCGGGGGGGACGCTTACGCGGGGCGGGGCCGACGTGCCTACCACCGGGTGGCGCCCCGTCCGCGTTGGGACGCGGCGTGGGAGGCGAAGGTCCGCAGTCAGTTCGCGGAGTGGGGGCTCGAGGCCCACGCGGACAAGGCCATCGCCGACGCTCGCGAGCTGGTGCCGCGAGTCGATGCTTGGGACGAGCTCCAGGGTCTGGGGCGTGAGACCCGCGTGCCGGAGCCGCCGCACAAGGCCTCCTGGCACGAGTTGGCGGTGAAGAAGTTGCTCCGCATGGCGGTGGAGCAGGGCTACGACCGGCTCGCCATCAGCCACAGCGACGTCCAGGTCCAGCGCTGGGGCGAGGACTACAAGCAGGGGTACATCGACCTCTACGACAAGCAGGTCCCGAAGTTCCTCAACAAGACCGTCAAGAAGTGGGGGACGAAGGTCGAGGCGGACGAGCTCTCCGTCGGGGCGTCGAAGCGCACTGTCCTCGAGTCGGACCCCGATGTCAGGGTGCCCTTCCTGCCCTACATAGGCGGGACCGCGCTGATGGCCGACATGGTGCACAAGCGGGAGTTGCTCGGTCACGAGATGGCCGGTCGGTTCACGCAGCTGCTCCAGCGGCAGTCGATGACGCATCCGACGCAGCAGCCGGACCTCGACGTCATCCACGGGCAGATCCGCGAGGAGTACCGCGACAAGGTCGTGGCGCTCTACGAGGCCCAGCGGGCCAGCCTCGAGGGCCACGGCTACGGCGACACGGTCGCCATCGACGAGCTCACCGCGGCGGTCAACGACCCCGAGACGGCGGCGGCGAACTTCATCCAGACCGCGCTCACCACGCAGGACTGGGGGGGGCACGGCGAGCCCTTCATCGTTCTCGACGAGTACGGGCGTCGGCTGTACGCAGCCGAGACCCGCGAGGGGGCCGATGACCTCGCGATGTGGGGCTCCAAGCCCATCAAGGTCTGGGCGATCGACATCACCGACAAGATGGTCGAGAGCGTCCTCTACGAGGGCCAGCCGCTCTTCATGGCATCGAAGCAGAAGGTGCCCGCCCGGCCCTTCTACTCCGCGGTGGAGCGCGCCTTGGGCGACCTCCTGCCGGACCGGCGCTACAGCATCGAGCACGTCCGGTCGAAGTTGGTGAAGGGGAAGAAGGAGTCGGTGTCCGAGGAGCTCCTCGAGTGGGCGCGGGAGCAGGAGTTCGTCGCCTTCGATCGGGTGGAAGGCAGCGACGAGATGGAGCGAGTCCCAGGGAAGCGGACCCGGAAGCAGATCCTGCACCGCCTCACAGAGACGGAGTCGCCCGCCCTCAGGGCGGAGTTGAAGGCGCGGCTCAAGCCGAAGAAGGACTACACGCGCGGGGAGTTCATCGAGGCGCTCGTCGGCGACAAGCGCCAGTTCCGGCCTGGCATCAAGCGCGAGGAGGTCGACTGGATGGACCTCGACGACTGGCTGCAGGGGCGGTCGCGGGGCGAGGTCCAGGAGGGCGACACGGTCGTCTTCAACGGGCTCGAGGGCGTGGTCGAGGCCATCGTGCCGAAGGGCCACATCCTGCACAGGCAGGGCTACCGGATGCGGGTCAAGGTGACCGGCGGAGGCAAGACCCTCCAGCAGAAGGCGGCTGAGCTCGCCAGGGACCCGAGCCCGGAGGCGTTCGAGTTCTTCCGGGCGACGCTGAACCGACAGATGGAAGCCGGGCACTCCCTGAGCGGCGCCTTGGGCGTCGAGGTTGGCACGAACTACGACATCAAGAAGGGCGTCGACGTCCGGCTCAAGTACGGCAACAAGGTCTCCGGGCGCGAGGTCGCCGACTACGTCAGCGCGCACCAGCTCGTCGTCGTCGAGGACGTACTGTCGACGGCCAAGGTGGAGGTGACCGGGCTCCCTGAGGGGTGGGAGTGGGCACGGCGGGCGACTGACGACGGCATGGGCGAGACCACGGGTGGCTACCTGCAGATCTTCGCCCCGGCGCACGAGGCCGGCGGAGTCATCGACGACATCAGCAGGTCGTCCGTCGGCGACGAGCACATCGCGATGGAGAAGCAGCTGCGCGGGTTGGTCCCGGTGATCGGTTCCTACGTCGACGACCTGGCCGGTCCCTACGACCGGCCTGGCGACCTGGCGAAGAGGCTTCAGGGCATCGAGACGGAGTCGGGGACCCAACCCTTCGCCGACATCCCCCTGGGGGACCTCGAGGTCACGGTGGGAGCGAAGCCGCAGGATGGCCCCCAGTACGCGGGCGCGGTCTCTCCTGGGGGCGAGAACTACCGGGAGCTGCTGGTCCGGGTCCTGACCGACGACGAGGCCGCCGGCGGCCACCACCATGGGTACTACGGCGATCACTACGGCGGCGTCCGCAACCTGCTCTTCCATGTCCGGGCCCAGGACTACATCGTCGACGGGAAGCGCATCCTGTGGGTGGACGAGCTCCAGTCGGACTGGCAGAAGGCGGCCAAGGACGCCGCCGACGACGAGGGGTACATCTCGCCGAAGCGTCCGTTGGCCACCTCCAAGCGGGAGGCATCGGTGAAGGCGATCGCCGACGAGGCCGGAGTAGCCCGGCCAGGCGTCGTCGCGGTCGAGGCCATCCACCTGCTCGAGCAAGTGGACGGGTTGGTCCGCGCGGACCGTCGCGTCGATGACCAGCGCGTGCAGAAGGTCCACCGAGCGCTGGGTGAACTGGTCCGGGTGGCGGACTCCGAGATCGGCCTCCGGCCCTTCCACGAGTTCGGCACCGGCCCGGAGGACTGGCGAGGTCACGCTGAGGAACTGCTGCTGGAGGCCTTCGAGAACGAGGTTCTGGCTCAGGAGGCCATGGCGATCCTCGAGGCACAGGTTCCGGCGGTGCAGCGCGCCAACTCCGTCTCCATGGGTGACAGGGCTAGCCGGAGCGCTCCTCCGGGCGAGCTGCTCCCGAGCCGGTGGCACGAGTTGGCGGTGAAGAAGGTGCTGCACCGTGCGGCGGTGGAGGGCTACGACGAGGTCCGCTTCTCCGGCAGCGAGGTGCAGACCCAGCGCTGGGGCGAGGACTACAAGCAGGGGTACATCAACCTCTACGACAAGCAGGTGCCCCGGTACGCAGCCAAGTACGGGAAGAAGTGGGGCGTGAAGGTCACCAGCGAGACCTTCACTCTGGACCAGGAGAGCGGGGGCTACCACATCGTCGACAACCGCACGCTGCCGCGCCTGCCGTCGGTGGGTGCTGAGCAGCGGGGTCGGCACCACGCTCAACTCCTCGCTGCGAAGGTCCGTCTCAACTTCCCCGACGACCCTGCTGGCGCCGCCGCTCACTATGGCGGGGAGATCGATGCCCTCTACAAGAGGGTGGAGAGGTCCATGCTGGACGAGATCTCCGTCATCGAGGGCTACGGGGTCTCCGACCCGAACAACGCCACCTGGAAGCGGAGGCGTCGCCTTCTGAGCGATGAGATCGACATCCTCAACGACTTCGGAGGCGACGGGTTCACGTTCCCGCCGAACAGCGGCAGGAAGTTCACCCTGGTCGAGGCCTTCATCGAGAACGCCTACAACTACGGCGAGCTCGACCGGTGGGCGGATGTTCACCACTCCAACCGGCGTCCGTGGACGATCTTCAGCGAAGAGAGGCTCGCCACCGTCCGCCGGCTCCCCTCCAAGGAGGATGCGGAAGGCAGCCTCCAGCAGCTCGCCGGGCCCCGCGAACTCCGAGGCTGGGTGGTCCCCATCACCGACAAGATGCGGGAGTCCATCACCACGGAGGGGCAGCCGCTCTTCAGTGCACCTGGGCGACAGCGCGCGAAGCCCTTCTACTCCGGGGTCAGGCGTGCCCTCGAGCCCATCAAGCCGGAGCGCTCGTACTCCTTCGAGTACGTCCGGGCGCTCCTCTACAAGGGCAAGGGCGCGAAGAAGCAGTACCGTCCCGGCGTGCGGAAGGACGAGGTCGACTGGCTCGGCATCGACACCTTCCTCGACTACCACAAGGAGCTGGGCCAGAAGAAGGTCAGGGGCGAGGACCTCCTCTGGTTCGTCGGGGCGAACCAGCCGCGGGCCAGGGAGATCACGCTGGGTCCCAAGTGGGACGACGCCAGCGTCATGGACGAGTCCGCGCCGTGGGCCAGTCACTCGATGCCCGGCGGCGAGAACTACCGGATGTTCGTCCTCCGGGCGGAGCCGATTCTGGACTCCCGCAATGGCATGCTGCCGGCGGACCAGGCGCGGTTCCGCGAGATGGAGAAGGAGCTCGACGAGGCTCGGCTGGCCCTCAGCCGCGGCACGCACAAGCACCGTGAGGAGGCCCTCAAGGCGCGCGGGTTGGAAGGGGCCGAGGACCACTACATCGGGGGCCGATTCGTCGAGCCTGGGAAGATCCAGATCGATGACCCCTTCGGGCGGCGCAGTACTCGTGTGGTCGAGGTCGAGGGCTTGGAACCGACGGTGCCGGACTCCCGCGACCCTGATGCCCCCACCTACGTGGTGGGGCATCAGGTCCACGTCCGCGCCTACAGGACGGGACCGGGCAAGTACTTCCTGCTCGAGCACTACGAGAAGACCCCGGAGGGTGCTGCGGCACGTGCCCGATGGGACAAGGCCTACGAGGTGGGCGCGCAGTTCTTCGATGAGGCGGAGGCGCGCGCGGCGGCGGCGGGCGTCCGGTCCCTCGGCAAGTTCATGGGCTCCGTGGGGCACACCAGGAACCCGAACGCGCTCTTCCACGTCCGGACCAAGGACTTCATCGACACCGACGGCAAGCGGGTCCTGCTCATCGACGAGGTCCAGTCGGACTGGCACCAGCAGGGTCGGAAGAAGGGCTACTCTGGGCCAGAGGCTGTGGCAGCCAAGGCCCAGCTCGACGCCCTCCGCGCTGAGCGGCTCGAGCTGCAGAACGAGATCCTCGCGATCCAAGGTCAGGCGGACCCCGACATGCAGGGGAGGCTTCGCGAGATCGATGGCCTGATCGATGAACAGCGCGAGAAGGCATTCCCGGTGCCGAACGCCCCCTTCCGCGACGGGGTGTGGTGGCAGTTCGCGCTCAAGCAGATGCTCCGGAAGGCTGCGGAGGGCAACTACGACCGCGTCTCCATCACGCCGGGCGTCTTCCACGCTGAGCGCTACGACCTCGGCGGGCACGTTCGCAGGATCTGGTGGAACCCGCGCGCGGGGATGTTCTACGCGGAGCCCCTCCAGGGCGGAATGATCACCCTGCGCGATGCCAACGGCAGGCCCGCCAGTCCAGAGAACCTCAGCGAGTTCATCAACCAGGAGCCGGCCGACCGGCTGCGCGCCAAGATGGAGGCCGCGAAGACCTCTATGGAGGGAGCCGCCCAGGGGCATCCGCGGATCTCCTGGGATGAGGAGGCAGACGCCTACGTCGTCGTGCGAGGGGACGGCACTACCGTGTCGGACGGGATGGGCTACGACGAGCACTTCGAGGACTCTGGCATGGCCCTCGAAGCTCTCGACGAGCTTCTCGAGTTCGAGGATCTGCCTCGCCGTCCCGTCCTCTCCCCTCTCGCCAACAGGCTCCTCGAGGAGATGGCGGAGTCGGTGAACGAGCACGCCGATGTGACGACTGAGGCCGTCGCGACCTACTTCGACAACAACTGGGACTTCTGGCGGGCGCAGAACATCGAGGAGGCCCAGTTGTTCAACGGTCTCTCGGAGGCGCAAGCCACCGCGAACGCGGACGGCATCGGTGCTGAACTTGAGGACCACTTCGCGTGGATGCGGCGTCACCGCGCTGAATCGACCTTCCCTGCTGTCACGGCGGACGTGGAGATCCGTGGCGACGACCTGAAGGTCTCCCCGAAGGGGTACACCGGCTTCTACGACAAGATGCTCCCGAAGTGGCTGAACAAGTACACGAAGAAGTGGGGGACGAAGACCAAGCCGACGGTGCTGAAGCACGGACAGAAGGCGGCACCGGCCGGCGAGCTCCAAGTGCGGGGCCAGCTCGGCAACGGGATGTACACGCTCCACGGCAACACGGCGCACGAGCTCGAGTTGATCGCCGAGCGCTCCCGCGAGGTCGCGCGGGACAGCAACGAGGCCGTCAACCTGTCGGGCCAGGCTCTCGAGGAACTGGAGAAGGCGGTCCTCGATGGGAACGACCCGGACGGGGACGTCGAGCGCTACCTCGACCGGTACGCCGATGGGCACTCGGCTGGAACGGACGAGTGGTCGGAGGCCATCTGGAGCCACCTCACCGACATCTGGGACGAGTTCACGGGAATCGTCGATGAAGGGCGCAGCGTCCGGTGGCACGATGACACCTGGAGCGTCTTCCGCGACGAAGAACGGATCGGCTTCACCGTCGAGACGGAAGTGGAGGCCCGCGAGGAGCTGCGCCAACTCCAGGAGGGATTGGAGGTCCAGGAGTCCCCCGACGTCACCGTCTGGTCCGTCGACATCACCGACAAGATGCGGGAGTCGGTGCTCTACGATGGCCAGTCTCTCTGGCACAAGGATGAGGCTGGCACCGTTCGCGGTGGCTTCCAGGTCCTCCAGGGCGAGAAGGCCAAGCCGGCCCTGACGCCGGTCCAGGAGGACGCCCTGGTGGCCTTCCTCGAGCGGACCGACGAACTGGACGACGGCGAGCCCGGACACGTCGAGGAGTGGCTCCGCTTCGGGCGTGAAGACGCTGCCGGGATGTTCGACGCCCTGGGCCGCGACATCTGGCGTCTCGACTGGGATGATGCCCTCTTCGACGAGGTGGAGGACCTGACCGCTGAGCTCGGCAGGCGCGAAGGCCTCGACCCCGACGGCGAGGACGACCTCTGGGAGGCCCTGCGGGAGAAGACCCGCAAGGTCGTGGAGCGCGACGCTCGCGGTCGGCTCCTCAGCGAGATCAGCGACATCCAGGCCCTCCGGGTGGCACCGGCGCCGCCGCGGCTCGTCGAGGCGGGTGGCGCCAGCCGCTACAAGGGCGCACCCTGGGCAGACCACGCCTACGGGGCGCGCGGGGCGCTCCTCCGACAGGGGGCACGGTCGCTGGCCGACGAGCTCGACGTCGCCATCGAGAAGCACGACCTCGGCGCCATCGACGCCATGGTCGACCGTGTGCTCAGGGAGGAGTGGTTCGGCCTCACCAAGGAGGAGGCTTCCGAACTCCTCGTGGCGAGCATCAAGCGCCGCGGCGTCGACATCGACGGGCTCTCCCACGAGGCGGCGTGGGACCTCCAGCTCGACTGGATGATGCTGAACGACGCCTGGTTCCGGTCCAGCCTGACCCAGCCGCTGATGGAGCTGCGGGAGACCATGGCGCGCTACCGCCCGGCAGAGGTCGGGACGGTCGAGACGGTGCGGGGTGAAGCCCAGCGCTGGCTGAAGCAGGAGGGCTCGAGTTACTACGACGCCGACGCCCCGGAGTACAGGCAGCATCTCGCGCGTGGCGCGGCCCATCGGAGCGCTCCGGGCCTGCCGCCAGAGTACCTGGGGCAGCCTGGGTGGTTGCGCGAAGAGGCGCGACTCATCGAGGAGACCGGCTTCGACGCGCGCGCCCGCATCCGCGAGGAGGAGGGTCGTCACGCGAGCACCACCCCTGCGGAGATGGTCCGTCGCCACGACGAGGGCGAGCTGGATCTCCCGGCACCGCTGGAGAAGTTCTTCCGCCAGTGGGACGCCTGGAGCAGGAAGTCGGACGAGTTGCGGCGCGAGGGTTCGGACCGCTTCGGTGGCTACGCCATCTCGCGAGCAGACGACGGCTTCACCATCGGCATGGAGGGCTCGGGACTCGGCGACCGCGCGCGTCCCCTCGAGGCCTTCATCCGGCGGACCTACCCGAACGTGGAGGTCGACTACCTCAGTAGCGGCAAGGTGCGCGTCCGGCTGACGGAGACGGAGCCGTCGTGGGTGCCGACCCGCAAGGGGCCTCCGCCCGAGCCGTCCCTGCCAGGGCGTGAGACGAAGGCGCCGATCGATGAGAGCCCCGACACCGTGGGTGGCGTGCACTTCAGCATGGGGCTCGCCGAGGCCGAGGATGCCATCCGCAGCCAGACCAACGAGGTGCTCGTCGCCTACGACCCAGCTGGTGGACAGGTGGGTCGGGTCCAGGGCACCCGAAGCAACGTGCCCTTCTCCGAGGCCTTGCACAACGCCTTGCAGGAGATCAAGGCCCTGCTCACGCACAACCACCCGCGGGAGTCGGGCCCGTCGTACCCTGACACCCTGACGGCCATCACCTACGGGCTCAGCGAGATGCGCGCGACGATGCCTGGTGGTGGCCACTGGCGACTCATCGCCCCGCCGGATGGTTGGCCGCTCGCGTGGGTCACCAAGGACATCCGTCGTCCGAACATGCGGCTCGACGCTGAGCTCGAGGTGCTCTTCGACAGCATCCTCGACGGCGCCACAGATCGGATGGATGCCCGCGTGGCGAGCCCGCCCCCTGACGCCCCTGAACCCCCGGATGGATACCCCCATGGCTACGACCACGACACCTGGGTCCGCTTCCAGCGCGACGCCGCCATCAAGAACCTCAACGAATGGCTCGAGGAGCGCGCCCCCGGCGCCGTCGTCTACGACGTACAGGGACGAGGACTTCAGGGACCGGAACGAGCTCCTGCGGCCGAAGGACGGGGTGCTGCTGGACGACCGGATCCCGCGGTACGTCCCGAAGAAGTAGAGCCGCTCCCTGAGAACGTCATCTTCCTCAAGGGTGGCGGCCGGGAGTGGGGCGCCTTGCCGCTCGAGGACGCGGTCGCCTGGGTCGATGCGAACATGGACCCGGCGCGTGTGCTGGGGAGCCACGAGCTCATGGCGCTCGACTCCTGGTCTGGCGACACCATCCTCCGGAAGGACGACGGCAGCCTCATCGTGCTGTTCCACGGCACGGCGATGGACGTGGACGTCTTCAAGCCCTCGACCAGAGGCTTCTTCGGGCCGGGCACGTACCTGAGCACGAACCCGACCGACGCCTCGCACTACGCCCGGTCGGACGGCAAGCGCGCGACACGTGACACGCTCGTGGACGGAGACGGGGAGGACCCGTGGGCGACGGCGCGGCCAGCCGCCCCGAACGTCATGCCTCTCTACGCGCGGCTCGAGAACCCGTTGCACTCCTACCGGGTGCCGAGCGGGGGGTTCGTCGCTGACGCCATCAAGAACGTGCAGGCGCTCCTTGAGGAGTACCCGGACGGGGTCGATGAAGTCTTGCAGCGACGCGGTCGTGACAAGACACGGAAGTGGACCCACGAGGAGCTCAAGAAGGCGGTCGACTACACCACCGAGGTGCTCGAGAGCATCCCCGAGATGGTCGAGCGCGGGGAGAACTGGGTCTCGCAGGCCTTCCAGTACAGGGACCGGCACTACGACCCCAGCAGCCAAGGCATGTCGGCGCCTCGCGTTGTCGTCCACGACGCCCTCTACAAGGCTGGCATCGACAACGACTACGACGGCATCTTCGTCGCCCGGCACGACCGTGGTGCCGACCACGTGGTGGTCTGGTCCCAGAATCAGGTGAAGAGCGCCATCGGGAACAAGGGGACCTACTCCCGCACCGACGACGCCATCCTCGAGGCCGGCGGCCGGGCCTACCGCCCGCTCGCGGAGCAGAAGCGCCAGCTTCGCAGCCTGCTCGACGAGGCGGGTTGGCCCGACGCCGCAAGCAAGGCGCGCGCGGACGAGCTCTTCCAGGTGCTCGCCAACGCCCGCGACATGGCGAAGATCGACCAGGCTGGACGCGAACTCCAGCGACTGGCGGGGAAGACCGGCGAGCGCCGGAGCGAGAGCCTGCTCCTCAAGGACGCCATCTACGACCTGCAGCGCCGGCGGGCACCGCGGCACGAGGGTGTCGGCGACGCGCCGGGCACTCGGCCCTACGGTGCCGTGGACGAACCTGTCGACGAGCTCGACTTCTCGATGCTCGAGAGCGGCGGCGACAAGCCCTACGGCCTGAGCGAGGTCCTGCAGTCGGTGGCCGCCCAGCTGGGCGTCGACATCGCGGACCTCTCGCCGGCGGACGTGGAGGCCTCCTACAACCGGTCGGGGCTCGACGCCCCGGAGACGCTCGAGCGTGCGCTGCGGGCGATGGTCAGCCCTGGGAGGGAACGTGGCGCGTTCCGGCGCTGGTTCGGCGAGTCCAAGGTTGTGGACGAGGAGGGCGAGCCGGCGGTCTACTGGAAGGCCATGATCGGTGAGGTGCCCCATGTGGGCGTCGATGGTGTCGAACTCACGTTCGCCTCTTCCTCGAGGGATGTCGCCGAGAACTTCGCCTCCATCAACGGAGAGGGGTGGGCTTCGCCTGGGGCGAGCGGTGCCCCTCCTGGGGTTGATGTCCGCCCTCGTGCCATCCAACAGGTCTACGTGCATGCAGAGAAGCCCTTCGACTTCCGCAACGCAACGGACCGGGAGTGGCTCATCCGTGAGATGAGCACGCCTGAGGCGGTGGCGGCCTACAATGCTGAGACGCGCAGTTACGGCGACAAGTACGCCTACCAGGCACGAGACATCCAGGCAGGGATCGAGGAGGGCACCTACCAGGTCCTCGAGATGAAGTACGTCATCGACCTCATCAGGGACCGGGGCTACGACGCCATCTACGTGCGGGAAAGCGCGGGCACCCCCATCAACATCGGCGTGTTCAACCCGAACCAGTTCAAGTCGGTCGACAACGTTGGGACGTGGTCGGGCCGGAACATCTTCGAGCAGGGCGCCGATAGCCTCTACTCCCCCGTCACCGCCCGCGTCGGGATGACCGCCTACCGCGGCGAGTACCCGGATCTGGTCCGGTACAACGAGGACTACAAGGCCGCGATCAAGAAGGGCGACACCGAGGCCGCGGAGGCCGCGAAGCGTCGGTACTACGACCTGTGGGAGCCCCAGCTCCGCGAGGCCCTCAAGCGCGCCGGCGTCGAGGCGACCGTCCGCCAGTCCGTCGGTGGGTGGATGGACGACCCGCTCGAGCTCGGCGTCTTCGTCGAGTTCCGTGGAGCCAGCCAGACGGAGGTCGAGGGCATGCTCGCGTCCTTCGGCCAGGGCTTCAACCAGGGCGGGATGCTCTTCCGCCACGTCGGCGACGTGCTCGAGCAGCCGACCCCTGACGCGAGTGGCCGCGCGCCGACGATGAACCTCAACCTGGGGCAGGAGGTCACGAAGAGCCTCGTCGACAAGCTCGCGAAGACCATGGCGAAGAGCGGGCTCGGCTGGACGATCGACGTCGAGAAGGGGACGATCAGCATCGCGCACACCCCGGAGTGGGGGGCGCCGGCTGCGGACGTCTTCATCGAGAAGGCCAACGTCGTCGCCCATATGGTGGCGAAGGTCGTCAAGAAGCAGTACGGTGTAGACGTGGCTACAGTATGGACACGAGAGTCCATCACTGTGGCTGAACCTGAAGCCCGAACCACGGGAGGGCATCGTGTCCCTGCGTACTACGAGTTGGTGGAAGCCTGGCGACCCGGTCTACGACCTCGCGAAGGAGTTGGGGCTGGTCGAGGAGATGGAGCAGGACCCGAACCCGTTCGACCTGTCGCACCTGCCGAGGATCCCGAAGGACGAGGTCCTGGGGCGGAGCTTCGTGACGGTGGCGCCGGGCCGGAAGCGGCCGGAGATCTCCGACGAGGAGCTCCGGGCGAAGTGGACGGAGGAGCTCCGGCAGCAGCACGGGGACCAGTGGGTGGAGGAGCACTCGGGGCTTCTCGACGCCCAGTGGGAACTGGTGAAGTAGAGGTCCCCCGCGGGTTCCGTTCTGCGGAGCCTGCGGAGTTCCTCGCCGCACGCGCTGAGCACACCCGCGACGAGCATCTCGCCATGCTCTCGCCGCTCGAGGAGGGCGACCTCGCCGGCCGCCGCGCCTACCTGTCCGACGACGGCCAGGTGGGCTTCGTCCTCGACGCGGAGAACGACCTTCAGAACGTCTTCAGCGGTCGCACTGGCGGCGGCGTCGAGGCGCTCTTCAGCGCCATCGAGATGGGTGCCGCGAGCCTGGACTGCTTCGACGGCTTCCTGCCCGGCTACTACAAGTCCTTCGGGTTCGTCGAGACGGAGCGGCTCACCTGGGACGACCAGTACGCGCCGGCTGGATGGAACTACGACAAGTTCAGGCGTCCCGACGTTGTGATGATGCGCTGGGAGGGCGGCAACCGCGCCTCCGTCCGTGACCGCTGGCAGAAGGGTGAGCCCCTCCCCGCTGGCGCGACCCCCTTCGGGATGGGTCGGCACGTGGACCGTCCGGGCGCGCGCCCGCAGGCTGTCGCGGCGAAGAAGATGAAGGCCGAGCTCGTGGAGGCGCGCAAGGCTGGGTCGATGTCCCCCGTGGCCTTCGACGAGGCGATGAAGCGGCTCCGGCTGGACGACTCGAGCGCCCTGGTCGAGGAGACCTTCACGGTGAGCACGCCGTTCGGCGACGCGGCGGTCAGCCTCGTCCGGACCGACGGCTACAAGGCGCTCATCCCCGGCGGGTTCGACGGCGACTGGTCCTACCCGGACTTCGACTACAACCAGCGCCGCCCGATCTGGTTCGACCTCCCCCTCGACCCGGAGAACCTCCCGCACCGGAAGTGGGTGCCGGCGAGCAAGTCGCCGACCGGTGAGCGGCTCGAGGGGCTGCACCAGGGGCTCCTCGACTTCAAGGACCGCGACGCTGCGCTGCGTCGCATCTGGAGCGAGGCCGGCGTCCCGAAGGAGGCCATCGACGGTGCGCTCAAGGCGGACGGGAAGGACGTGCCCGCCAAGGTGAAGGAGGCCTTCGCTGCCGTCCGCGAGGCCCAGGAAGATCTCCGCATCAGCCTCTTCCAGAAGCACGAGCGCTCGATGGGGCTGAGCAGGCATCGCCCCGAGCCCGCCCATACCCCCGACGGGCTTCCCACTGCGGAGTACGCCGAACGGATGGGGCTCCACGCCATCGAGCTGGCCAGCCAGTACCTCTTCGCGATGCTGTCGCCGCAGCTGAACATCGTGAAGAATCAGGTGGTCGGGTCCATCGCGGCTGTCCGGAGTCGGGCGGAGTTGAGCGCACTGACCGACAAGGCCCGCCCGCTGCTCAAGGAGTTGGAGCGGGAGTTCGATCGGCTCAGTGGTGAGCTCGAGGGCAAGCCGTTGGCCACCGCGAAGCGCAAGGCCTGGCAGCGCTTCTCGCAGCAGTCGGCGGCGATGCTCGGCTTCGCCGTCACCCTCCCGCAGGCTGCCCGGATCTCCGGCGAGAGCCTCCCGAAGAAGGGCGGACGCTGGCCGCGGGCGCAGGCGGAGCGGATCACCGGCCTCACCTGGGATGACCTCCGCGCCATCAACCGCGCCCAGTACGAGAAGGACCTCGCCAAGGCCCAGAAGGCGGCCTACGCCGCCGACAAGGTGGTCGAGGACCTGCCCGAGGGCGCGTCCGCTGCAGACGTGAAGGAAGCCGGCGACGCCAAGCTGGAAGCCTGGGCGGAGGTGGACCGGGTCGAGCAGTCCCTGAACACCGTCCCGGCCCCGCAGATGGAGGAAGGCTTCGCCTTGCAGGGCATGGGCGACCCCGGCTTCGTCATCGAGATGCTCGTGAAGGTCGACGAGGACCTTCGCGCCTTCGAGGACGGCAAGCGCGAGCGGCTCTTCTTCGAGCCCCACCCGGACGAGCCGTGGGGCTCCTACATGACGCGGCTCACCTCGAACCTCCGCGGCATGGCCCCGAAGATTGCGGCCTTCGCTGGCCTCGGCGTGGACCTCGAGCGCGCGACCTGGATCCCCGTCGACATCTACATGCTTCGCGAGTACGGCCACAAGGTCGCCGGCTCCAAGCAGGCCCTCAGCGCCCTCCAGAAGATCTGGTACGCGAAGTGGCAGGCTGGCGAAGGGCACCGGCAGTCCGGCGGCAACAAGAAGGGGTGGGACTACAACCAGAAGAACGGCCGCGGCGCGGACAGGACCTGGGAAGAGGAGCTCCAGCGCCGGTCCAAGATCTCCTACCGCCGCTACCTGAAGTCGGAGGGCGTCGTCGACTGGACGGAGCACCTCCGCGACATGGTCACCCCGAAGGCGGTCACGCTCCCCTCCGAGGGACGGCTCCAGGTCACCCTGAAGCAGATCGCGAGTGCGCGACGGAAGCTCCGTCAGGCGGAGACCCCGAAGAGCGCCATCTCGGCGATGCAGAAGGTTCATCGGCTCGAGCGCCAGCGGCTCGCCCAGCAGTACGTGGACATCTGGCGGAAGCAGCACCCCGACGTGGACCTCGGGTCGGTGCTCCCGACGAAGCCGAACGGCAAGTACATCCTGCAGGTCCCCACCAACGGCTACCTCGAGGTCATCGCGGCCATCAAGCGCGACCCCGCGGTGAAGAGCGGGCGCCTCGGTGAAGGCGCGACCATGTGGCTGCGGTGGGACGAGACCCGCAAGGTGCACGAGCCGGAGCCTGTGGTGGCACCTGGCACCTTCCTCATGCCGAGCACGCGCGCGCGCATGGAGAGGGTCGACGCGGAGCTCAAGGAGGCTGGTGCCTACGCCGAGCCTCGGCACACCAAGCGCCCTGGCCAGCGCCCCTACATCGAGACCGTGGACGAAGCGGCGGAGCCGCAGGGCCTCTACGCGACCAGTCCTGCCGGCGAGGTCGAGGGCACCTTCCACATCGAGCAGGCGGCCCAGCTCGTCATCACGCTCTTCCGCGAGGGGAACCTCGACACCCTCTTCCACGAGGCGGGCCATCTCCTCGAGTACCTGCTGGGACCCCAGCACTACCAGGAGCTCGTCCGGAACTTCGAGCACATCAGCGCCCGCGAGGCCGACGCGGTCTGGGCGGATGTCCAGTCCGGCGTGGACGACGCGACGGCCGCCCAGCGGCACGGGCTGCAGCACGACCCGGCGAACGGCATCAACGACGTGGACTCAGTGCGCGTGCGGCGCTCTCGCGGCGGCACTGGGGCGGTCCTGACCACCCGTGGGCGCGAGCAGGCTGCGGAGTCCCTGCGCTGGTACTTGCGGCTGAAGACGGCCCCCGACGGGCGTCTGCAGCGGGTCTTCGACCGGACCCTGGTGGGTCTGCAGCAGGCATGGATGCGCGTCCGGCGTGGCGTGGCTCCGATGCTCCGTCAGCAGCCCCCCTCGTGGAGCCGGATGGACCCTGCGGAGAGCGGTAGGCCGGCCGTCGGGCCCGTCGATGCCGCCACCAAGCCGGAAGAGGTGCCGAAGCCCCTTCTGTCCCCCGAAATGACTCTCTACTGGGACAGGCTCCTACGTCCTGACCTCGCGGCGTACCAGGAGGCGGTCGTGACCGTCTCGGGGGACCCGGAGGTCCGGGGCAGGATGCAGGGTGTGACCGTCTCGCCGAGCCGTGCGGTCCGGATCGAGGAGGGTCGCCCGCGGTCGGCCGGTGTACGTCAGGAGGCTGCTCGAGCCGAGTACCGTCCTGAGGTCCTGATGCAGGAGCTCGGGCTGCAGGCGGGTGACCAGATCGGTGCCACGGAGCTCCTCCGCGAGGTGATGGCCAACGCGGCGGTCCAGAAGTTCCGCGAGGTCTGGGGCGGCGAGGAGACGCAGCGCCTGACCACCCGCACGGTGGTCCCGAAGTCGCGCGTGCGCGCCATCCACGACGAGGTGGTGGGTTCCTTCCAGGCCCACATCGGGCTCTCGCCGTCGGAGCTCGCTGCTCGCGCTGACGCCCAGCTTGGAGACGTGCGCCTCAACCCCCTCGAGCAGGGGCTGCTCCGGAACCTCGCCCACGAGGTCGCCCGCGAGCCGATGGGCAACCCGGTGCCGGACAGGCTGCTGGACCCCACCGAGGACCTGACCTACGTCCGCCTCGACGAGATCAACGCCTTGCAGGAGGCGGCCATCGACGTGGCGGCCGGCGTCGGCGGGCACCGGTCGCGCCGTGGCGAGGCTGTTCCGCACACGGTGATGCGGGCGTTCATGCGGACCCTGAACCAGGCGGCGGAGCGACTGGCTGCCCAGGGTGACGGCGAGGGCCTGCTCGACGAGGTGGCCGCGCCCCTGGCGGGAGCGGTGCTGGAGGCCAAGGCGGCCCTCGAGAGCCGCTTCATCGTCACCGACGAGACCGCCGGCTACCTCGACCCCGGCTTGCGCGAGCTCGTCGACACGCACCTCCGCGGACTCGAGGAGAGCCACTACCGCCTGCTCCGTCTGCTGCGGGACGCGCGGGAGAACGGCCACGCCAGCCTCCGGGCGGGGATGACCTACGTGGTGGGCCAGCTGAGCCCGCCCGTCGACCCCAGCCTCGCCGGCGTGCTGCTCGCCTACCGCCAGTGGTTCCGGGGCACCGAGACGATGTCCGCCTGGGCGATGCTCGACACGGGCACCATCGCCGCGCTGCGTCGGCTGCTCATGCAGGGCCACGGGATGACCCCGCTCGAGAGCCGGTCGCTGGCCTACCTCGACTCCATGCGCGGGCCGAACCGTCCCATCACTGCGGACGAGGCGGTCCAGATCGGCGAGTCCATCGCGAACATCTCCGACGGCATCGAGCGCCGGTGGTCGACCGTGAAGCGCCGCGCGCAGGAGATCACCATCGCCGCCGGCGGTCAGGTCTCCGACCCCGACATCGACCTGAGCGGTTCCGCTGCGGTGGAGCGCTACGAGCTCTTCTACCGTGGCCAGTGGGAGCACATCTGGGACCGGGTGAACCAGGCTCGAGGCCGGCACGCCCACCGCCGCTTCGACAAGGGGCAGGCGGCCACGGAGATGGTGCTCCGGATGATGGTCAACGAGCAGCTCGGCGAGCTCTCCCGCGCCCTGGCTGAGCACGGGCTCGACGTCGTCGGGCATGCCCGCGACACCGCGGTCGGCGAGCGCCGAGTGCCGGGCAGCGAGCGCGCCCCGCTGGGGACCCAGGACCGCGAGGCCTTCCGCGAGCGGACGCTGTTCTACATCAACCAGATCATCCAGTGGGAAGACAAGCCCCAGTTCGCCCGTGGAACCAAGCGCGCGACCTACCTCCCCGACGCCCCTCAGACGGCTGGGAAGCCCTTCCCCGAGGCGGAGGCTCAGGCGGCGTCGGACGCGGGGTGGCCGCGCGACGAGCTCAGGAACGTGCACGACATGCTCGCCTACCGGGAGGCCTGGCGCATCCTCGAGTCGGCTGGCTTCAAGTACGGCAAGGGGAAGTGGGTCGACCACGAGTTCCCCGACGGATCGAAGGCCCTGCTCCCCGACATGGTCATCAAGCAGATCGACGAGGCGACGGACCTCCAGGCGGCGCTGGGCAAGGCCTACGCGCCCAAGGCGCACAAGCCGCTGCGTGACGTCTGGGAGGAGACCTCCGGCGCAGGCGACATCGTCCAGCAGCTCTTCCTGAACGGCTACTCGCCCTCGGCTGCCATCCGGATGGGCATCACGACCGGCCTGCTGCTGCCCAACCCCGGCTACTGGGTGAACAACACCTTCGGCGCCATCCTGCAGACCTACGGTGGGAGCGGCTTCGGTGCGCTCAGCCTCGCGGGCTACGGCGGCACCCCGCTCGAGAAACTCCAGCGGGTCCGGCACCACCACGGCATCGTCCGGGCGGTGACCACCAGGATGTGGGGCGAGGGCCAGTGGCGGGCGACCGGTAGCGGCGTCCTCGTGACCCCCGACGGGCGGATGTACACGGCGGACATGATCGCCGCCGACGCCCTGCGCTACGGCTTGAACTCGTCCTTCGTCAAGAACGAGACCATCCGCGGCATCGCTCGCGAGATCCGCGACCAGTACCCGGAGGGGTGGCGCTACCTCATGCACCACCCGCAGTTGTGGCAGAAGACGCTCGTCGAGAGCGCCACCGCCATCGACAACTACTTCCGCGTCTCGGTCTACGTGGACGGGCTGCTGCAGGGGAAGAGCCCGGCGGAGGCAGCGGAGGGCGCGCGTCTCGCGCTCTACGACTACGGCCAGCTCACCGAGTTCGAGCGGAAGTACGTCCGCCAGCTCGTCATGTTCTACAGCTACATGCGCCGGAACCACGCCCTGTGGTGGGACGTGTTGCTGACGAACCCCTCGCGCGCGCTCGGCCAGCTGCGGCTCCTGCACGGCACGGCGAAGTGGGCCATGGAGCCAGAGGACGAGCAACTTGCTGCGCCGGCGATCTACGAGGACCGCGGCTGGTGGGGCTCGAGGGACGCGGAGGAGTGGACCCGGAAGTGGCGTGTCGGCTGGGCGTGGCCGCCCGTCCCCATCGCCGACTGGGTCTCGACGGCTGCCGACCTCCACGACTCCGTCGTCTACCTCGACGAGGACGCGATGAAGATGACCGGGAGCCGGCTGACGCCGTGGGCGCAGATGCCCATCACCATGATCGGTGGCGTCGACATCTTCCGGATGCGTGACCTCGAGAGCGCCGACAACATCCCGTGGTGGCTGATGGAGCTCGACACCATGGGCGGCGGTCACCTGCACTACGTCTTCGACGTCGGCGTCGCCTACGAGGACGACCCGCTCCGGCGACACTACCGCGGCCTCCCCTACCGCTACGTGGCGGGCGCCCAGGGCGAGCACGAGTTCGGTGGACGGGCCTGGTGGCTCTTCACGAGCATGACGCCGCTGCCGGTCGCCGGCGGCCGGTCGCAGGACACCATCACCAAGGCTCTCCGGATGTGGCGCCCGCGGCCCGGCATCTCGAGGGGCGAGGAGACCTGGGGCTTCACCGGCGCGGTCAAGCCGGTCCTTCTCGACGACCCCACCGAGGCTGGGCTCCGCGAGATGGGCATGCAGGAGGCGGACATCATCCGGCAGACGATGGAGATGGAAATCCAGTAGCTCGAGCCCGCCAGGCGTCGCGGGCATCGACGACGACGAGGGCGAGCCGCATCATGGTCGTGCTGGTGGCTGCGTGGTTCCACTCGAGGATGGCGCGGATCTGCATCCCCCGGTCGCAGATGGGGGCGCGGGAGAAGGTGAGCGGCTCCCCATGGTGGAGGAGCTCGTCGTGCAGGTACTGCTCCCCACCGATGTGGAGGCTGCGGAGACGTGGAGGGTGAACCCGCGTCGCGACTTCGGTCATGACGTTCCCGACGGCGACGAACGCCAACCCGATGGGAAGGAAGCGAACTGGGCCGCAGCAGGCGTCTGGGATGAGCACCACTCGCTGGTGCGCGCTGTCGAGCACGACGGTGCGGCCGTCTGGGTCATGCTGAACGACGAGCGGCACCAGCCAGGGGGTGGGCGCGGCGGCTCGGTGTGGCTCAGTGCCCTGAAGGTCAGGCAGTCCTCGTAGGACGGCTTCTTGAACGACGCTCGAGACGCTCGAGCCCCTTGCCCGCGCCTCTTGCCGGAGCTCATCCTCGAGGGTTGGGTCGAAGTAGATGTTCATGCGGCGAGCATACCCTGCCCGCCGTGACCATACGGCCGCCCTGCCGACATGGGGTAGACCATCTGCAACACCCCACGAGGAGTACCTCCCATGTCGCAGATCCCGGCCCTGATGGGCGGCAACAAGCTCTCCCACTCCGCCACCTTCGAGAAGGACGTCACCTTCGAGGGGGCTGTCATTGGCAGCAACGGACTTTCCAGCCGCTTCGAGCTGTCGTGGGTCGCTGGCCAGCGTGGCAAGCCGGGCATCAACACCGACATCCTGAACGCCATCGAAGCCATCCGCATGATCGCGGACCCGGACTTCGAGGTGCAGGGCACCAACATGACGTCGGCGCTGTGTACCTACTACGCTGAGGGCGGCATCACCCTGACCACGGCTGGCGCCGACGAGGACCAGGCCATCCTGGTCCCCCACGAGGACGGCAACCAGTCGCCCTGGGAGCAGGTGACCTGGGGAACCGACAAGGAGGTCGCCTGGGAGGCTCGCATCGGGACCGCGGCGAACATCTCAGATGTGATCATCTGGGCGGGGCTGAAGCTCACCAACGACAACGTCGTAGCCACCGACGCCGATCAGGTCTTCTTCCGGTACGAGGACGGTGTCGGCAGCGGTGTCTGGCAGGTGATCTCGTCGATCGGTGGGACCGACACCACGACCAACAGCACCGTCACGGTCGCGGTCTCGACCGCCTACCACCTGAAGATCGAGGTGGACTCGGACCAGCGAGCGAGGTGCTACATCAACGACGACCTCATCTACGAGACCGCCGCACTGACCACGGACGACCACACCCCGATGATCGGGGTCGAGGCCGGCGCCACCGCAGCGAAGTCGGTCGTTGTCTTCGGCCAGGCCATCAGCCGCGTCGTGGGTTGATCGACCCCTCGACCCTGAACTAGGAGGGCACCATGGCACGAGTAGGCTTCGTCGTCAGCGACGTGAACAACTCCGCGATCACGGCAGACCTCAGCACGACGGCTGTCGTGCTGCTGCATGCCGACTCGGACCAGGACGCCAACTCGGAGGCGATGCCGAGCTCGGGCTACCTCTCGCACGTCGAGCTGCACTTCACCTCGGCCGCCACGCCGACCACCGTCCAGGCCCACCTGACCTGGGAACTGGCGGGCGACGAGCCGGCGAGCGGCCAGAGCGCAGCCACAACGCTCCACGCCCTCCAGACCTCCGACGAGAAGGGCGCGGCGATCGGCATCGACCAGTTCTATCGGACCCCAGCGCTGGCGACGTCTGCCGGGCAGATCTACCTCTGGCTGGTCCTCGACTCAGGCACAGCCACCCTCGAATCGGCTCGGCTGCACTGGGCTGAGCACCTGGGACGCTGACATGCCCCGCGGCATGACGATCAACATCGGGGAGGAGCCCGCTGCCGGCGGCGGCGGCGACTCGTGGACGTCCAACGAGTACGAGCTGGACTTCGCTACTCACGCGAACTACGACATCCACGCCCAGGGCGATGGGAACGTCACCGTCGACTCCAAGACGTGGATCGCTGGCGGGATGGTGTCGCCCGACAACACGGACGACTTCCAGATCGTGAACGGCACCGGGTTGCAGATGGCACCCCGAACCACCACGACCATCAACTGGACGGGCACGATCAAGCGCTGCGGCATCGGGGCGCTGATCAGCGACCTCGTGTCGCAGTTCACCGACGTCAGGCAGACCGTCGACCTACAGCTCCTGGTGAAGGACGACACCTGGAGCACCTCCAAGATGGGCGTGCTGTTCGGGGTCGAGGCCAACGACAGCCCGATGGCTGAGTCTGGCGGCTCCGGCTTTGGCATCCTGTCCAGCTACATCGGCAGCGCCTTCGAGATCGAACTGGTGCGCTGGCAGGGCGGGACCTCGCTGGCCGACACCAGCGGCGTGGCTCCCGCGTCACACGCCCACGTGCTCGGCCTCCGCGTCCACAAGGGGGAGGCGGTCGAGCTCTACTACTCGACGGACGCCGCCGACTACAAGACCGCCTTCTCCGGCGGGTCTTGGGCCTCTGCGAAGCAGGGCAACGTGCTCGTGACCATGAACAACAGCCCGACCAACCAGACGGACTGGATGACCGCCGCCAACCTGGGCGTCGTCATCGGCGTGCGCGGCAACGCAAACACTACGGTCAATGCGCTCAAGCTCTGGGTCAAGGTCTGGAACGTGCTGGAGTAGCCATGTGGTGCATCATCCCTGGCGACAACCTCGTCCGGACCATCGAAGACGGCGAAAGCGCTGTCATCGCCGCGGTCATCGCGTCCGAGATCGACGTATCCGAGATCGTGGAGGCCGGTTGCGCCAAGGGTGACGACGGCGTGTACGTCGGCATCAAACTGCTCAACGGCAAGACCCGCACGCGCCGCATCGGCAGCGACGGCAAGGTCAGCGGCAAGCATGGCGATATCCCTGCCGCTCTCGCCGAGTGGCTGGACGGCTGAGCGGTGGAAGGACTCATCAAGGTCCTGACGAAGCTGGTCTCCCAGCCGGCGACTCTGGGCATCGCTGTGTTCGGCGTGCTGGGGCTCGGCGGGCTGGTCATCTGGGCCGTGAGCATCGTCGCAGCGTCGGACAAGACCGTGGACATCACCCTCACGGGCATCCACGCCAGGCAGGACACGGAGCTGCTTCAGTGCCGCGCTGACCTCACCGCAGCGGGCATCCAGGGCTCCAAGCTCGCGGCGCTCGTTGCAGGGCAACCCTGATGTTCGCCGGCTGGAACACCGATGGCTGGAACGCCCTCTGGGGACGCGATGGATCGAGAAGTGTGGGCGCTCCTGTTCGCAGCGGAGTGGACGATCGGAGCGTTCGGGATGGCGCTCCTGGCGGCCGGTCTGGTGAACAGCTGGTTCAGGACCGAGGAGTCCGTGTGGGTGGACCTCGCCCTCGTCGGGCTGGCGTGGGCTATCGCTGCGGCAGCGATTGCGGTTGCACCGTGGCTGGAGGAGAGGGACCCGGCTACCTTGACGCTCCTGTGCTTCCCGATGGCGGCAGCGACCGTCCGCGGGGCCTGGCTGATCTGGACGACCCGCGATGACGCACGAGACATCGAACCCCCCGGAAGGGGATGAGGAGCTGAAGTCGGTGAACGGCCAGCTCATGGAGCGCGTCTTCGACATCCAAGAGCAGGGTGTAGGGGCGATGCTCGCGGTGGCGACGTCCAGTGACAAGCTCTCCGAGCGGTTCCTCGACCAGAGCTACCGGCTCGAGCGGCTCGAGGAGCGCTTCGTCGTCTTCGCTGAGAACCAGCCCAAGGGCTTCATCTCCGGGGTCATCGCCCCCGTCGCGAAGAAGGTCAACGCCCCCGCCTGGATGCAGTCCGACAACTGGACGATGCGGCTGTTCCTCACGGCAACCATCATCCTGCTGGTGTGGCTGGTGGTCGGGCGGGACGGCGCGGCGGACATGCTCTACTTCATCGGGGACACACTCGCGAAGAAGGAGGTCCCCAGTGGCTGAGCAGGAAGCAAAGTCGATCGTCGACGAAGTGAAGGTCCACACCGACGAGCTGAGGGCGTGCGCCGCTCGCATCCAACAGTTGGTGAACGAAGGGCGGGCGGAGTTGGCCAGGTCCAGGGGCCGGGCAGGACTACGCGCCAGCATGCGGGAAGGCCTCGCAGTGGTCGAGCCGCAGCCTGCGTGAGCAGGTCGCCAAGGTCCTCGAACGCGAGGGCCAGACCGTCTTCTTGCAGTGGGTGCGCGCCCTCATGGCCTTGGGTGTGGTCGGCACAGCCATCTGGACGGAGGTCCAGGGCGGCGAGCTGTCCGACCCCTTCATCATGCTGCTCGATGGTGGTCAGCGCTCCACCGCCAGCGCACACACCGACCGATCCGGGTACTCCGACTTGAAGCGGGACCAGGTCCAGATGTCGGGCTGGATCTGCCACGAGTCGAGGCTCACGCCGTAGTTCCCGATGCCCCGGTGGCCGGGGCCGCTCTGCCGGTAGGCCTTGTTGCACTCCAGGGTGAGCACCGAGTCGGTGCCCTGGTCGTGCGCCACCACGATGATGGTGTGCCCGCCCTTCACCCTGGAGGCGTCCCGCCACAGCTGCACGACCGACCAGGCGGGGACGTGGCTGGTGTCTGCGTTGACCTTCTCGGCCACGCCCGCGGTGACGAAGGCCTCGGTGGGGGAGGACAGCCGGCTCGCGTCGGTGATCATCACCTCGTTGTGCCGGGCCAGGCCCCACTCGAAGTCGTCCCCGAGCGCGTCCTCGAAGGCGTAGGGCACCACGGCGCCGACGAAGGCACAGCAGTTGCTCTTCCGGCCGCTCGTCTTGAGCCCTGAGACCCCCTTGGGAGCCCTCGGGAAACTCGGGCTGTGCAGGTCGTAGCCCCACCCCTTGAAGAGGTCAGCAGCCGCCCACAGGCGCGAGGGGGCGATGGCCCCGGAGAGAGGGGCGGACGCCGGGCCCAGGTTCGTTGCCCAGACACCGCCGGACACTGCGGCGATCCAGCCGTGGCGCAGGCGGAACCAGACCTCGCCACCGAAGTGGGCCTCCTCCAGGAGGTCGTGCTCGCCGGCCGCGGCCTTGAAGCCGGTCAGCGTGCCCGCTGGGGCGTTGAAGAGTTTCAGGGCCTGGGGGAGGTGCGCGCGGTCCATGTCAGAAACTGCCGCTGGTGAAGGGGCGGTTGCGCTCGGTCGTGCCGATCTGGCCCTTCTGGTAGTGCATGTCGATACCGATCAGGAATGCGTCGTTGGCGAACGTGTCGGCTGCATCGCTGGAGTCGCGGAAGATGCGGCCGAGGATGAACATGTCGGGCTCGATGCTGGAGGCGAGCCCTGCCGGCATCGCCATGTCGTCGTCGTCGGTGATGTGGTGCGCGTACTGCGTTCCTGCCGTATGCGTCGAACTCAGCGTGGACGTGGCGGGGAACGCTTCCGACTCGTAGCCCTGGGCTGCGGTCAGTTCGACTTGCCACTTCACGTCGCCGGACGGCGAAGCCACGATGTGGGACCAGTGGACGTGGAACGTCGGCGTCGTCCCCGCCTTGATGTCGTGCATGACGTGGATGGCGAAGAAGCCCTCCTCCGTAGGCCCTGTGCCGGCGAAAGCGTTCATCTCGATGCCGTTCCGGAAGGTCTTCAGGGTGGGAGCGCTGGACCCCTTGCCGATACTGAGGCCACCCACGAGGTAGTCGGAGTAGAGGGCCTCTTCCAGCGGGCCGATGCCGCCGATCGGCCTGCCCGACAACCACGCCTCCAACCCCTTGCGGATGAGGGGGTCGAGGATGCGCCCGCCAGTGAGAATCCACGCCATCAGTCGGTGTGGCCCGGCGTCATCGAGCTCACCTTGTGCGGCTTCCGGCGAGCCCGGCGGCGCTCCTGACGCTTCTCGCTCCCGGCCGCGAGCCGCTCGCGGAGCCCCTTCAAGACGGCTTCGCGCTCTTCGGGGGACTCGACGTCCTCGAGCGCGCGGACGATGATGGCCTCGAAGATCTTGTCGTCGAACATCTCCACGATCTGGCCGGCGGGGGCTGGCAGCAGCAGCGTGAAGTCGATGGCGTCGTCGAGCTTCTGGGCGGCCTCCCGGCCCACCTCTTCGGCGTCGATGCCCTCCTGCGAGAGGGCCTGCTCGATGTGCTCGGCCCAGACATCAGGGTTGAGGACCTCGAGGCCCTCGAGGAACTTGTCGAACATGCTGCCCTCCTCCTGTGGGAGGGCAGGCTACCACGTCAGGACGCCCGTAGCCGCCAGCTCACGGGGTCTCGGCAGCGGGCTCGGGAGCCTCGTCGTCGACATCGATGGCCAGACGCTCTCGCTCGACCGCGGCCTCGAAGGCTTCGTCGGAGGAGATGGTCACCACCTGCTGCGGCTCCGTCTCGATGTGGTCCGCGTCCTCACCCAGGGCTTGCACCATCTCAGCGGAGAGGGGCACGAGCCCACCGTTGAGCAGGGCACGGATGGCGCTCTTCCGGGCCATGCGCGCGTAGTCGGTCTTCCACGGTCCCGAGGAGCCCGCCCGGCTCCGGCGCCGGCGGCTCTCGATCTCGTCACGGGTGAGCACCTCGAAGACCGGGTCGCCGCTGGTGAGCACCGCCACCGCGTAGGCGGCGATCATCTTCTGGTCCGACCGGTCGATGTTGAAGTCCTGGTCGTGCTCCAGGTTGGGGAAGAGGCCGCGCTTCACCTCGAAGGTCTCGCCTTCGTAGACGCAGACCGCATCCAGACGGCGGATCTGTCCGCTTCGCCGGGCGAGCTCGAGCAGGCCCTTGTAGCCGATGAGCGGAGTGCAGTCCTTGCCGTAGGGGATGAGGTAGAGGTGGCCGAAGGCGCCGCCCGGCTCGAGCCCCAGCTGGGCGGCGAGCATGACGGACCGGACCACGGACTCCGAGGTGCACTGCAGGAGGCGCGGGTTCTTCGTCCCCTCGATCACGACGATGCGGGCGAGCCGCTCGGGCGTGAGGTGCTTGGGGATGACGCTCGTGATCTTCTTGAAGTTCTGGGCGATGAGGCCCTCGAACTGTTCGGTCTGACGGGCGAGGGCGGTGCTACTCATCTGGGTCTCCAGGACGCAGGTTCTTCCGGCCAGAGAGCCGGTACTTGAATCGGGTGTCGGGTCGGAACGCCCAGTCCTCGCCTTCGATGGCCACCCCCTGGGCGGCCTCGGCGAGACGGGTGCGGAGGGACTTCTCGCGCGCGACCAACGGCTTCACCTGATCGGCGAGCGCGACGAGCTCCTCGGCGAGCGCGCGGTGCTCGTCCGTGGCGTCGATAGAGTCGGTCTCGCCGCGGAGGCCGGCGGAGGCCGCCCACAGGACCGGCGGGGAGCCTGGCGGCGGGAGTTGGGCCACGACGTGCCTGTCCCACCACGAGTTTGCTGCCTCGCGGACGTTGTCGATGAGGCGTTCGCGGGCGCTGGTCATCTCGAGGTCGTAGATCCGAAGCTCAGGGCCGTAGCCGCCGAGAACGATGGCGACGACGTGGGCGGCGGGGGCTCCGCAGAGGCGAGCTTGCAGGAGGGCCTGCAGCGTCACGGCGGGGTTGCACTCGTCGTCGGTGTAGTGCTTGCCGCCGAGCCCCCACCACGCTGACTTGCACTCGATGGGGCGGCGCTCCTGCGCTGCCTGTCGCCAGTCCATGGACGAGGCGATGCAGGTGTCGTTGTCGGTCCACCAGCCGCCGCGCTCGAGGTCCCCCAGGCGCTTGTGGACGAACTCGGGGATGATGGCCTCGACGGCGTGGCCGATGGCCGCCATCATCGGGTCGATGTTCATCCGGCGACGGCCGAGGACCTTCTCGCCCCACAGCTCGTCCGGTGAGCCGAAGCCGCCTGGGATGCGGAGAGCGCAGGAGACCTCGCCCGGCGATGCGCCGAGCCGTGACCGGCGGGCGTCGAGCCACGCCTGTGTGTTGACCTCGAGATCGGACCTTGAGCCCTTCAACGCTACCTCCTGCAGGGAGGATTACTCAGGTTCTGTAGTCGTGTCAACACTGAAAGGTTGACGTGGCTACTGCGTAGAAGTATCTCTATCAGCAGGAGGTAGCCCCCATGGCCGTCGAGGAACTTCAGCGTCAACGCGACGCGAGCGACGCGAGTTTCTGGCGGTTGCTCGAGGAGGAGGTCCACCTCCTCGACACCCGCAACAACTGCACCCGCGCAACCGTCTCCGACTGCGCTCATGTCCGCATGGCCGGCAGCGACGTCTACGACACGGTGGTGCGCGTGTTGCGGCGCCATCCTGGTGTCGCCAAGGTCATGCTCGAGGTCGGTTGGGTCATCCAGGTCGGGGTTCGGGCGACCTTCTCCGGCCGGCTCGCCATCGTCACCGAGGTCCACAGTTGGGGCGTGTCGGCGAGGGTCGACGGGACCGACGATGTGCTCTCCCTGGCCTGGGATGAGTTCGACGCTGTCGGACCCCTGCCCTGGCCGGCGTGATGCAGACCTCGTTCCTCCCCCAGCCGGCGGGGGCCATCCCAGGGGTCGACCTGCGTGACCGCTGGGGAACACCCGAGGGCGTCATCGCCGCGCCCCTCCAGCTCTTCCGAGCGGACACCTTCGACCTGGACGCCGCGGCCGAGCCTTTGCGTGCCTGGTCCCCCTACTACATCGGCGCTGAGACCAACGCGCTGGCAGTGGACTGGCGCCCCTACGCCCGGAAGGTGCTCCACCCGCTGGTCTGGCTGAACCCTCCCTTCTCCAAGTACGGCGGGGGAAAGAGTCGCTGGATCGACAAGGCGGTGTCCGCCTCGAGGAAGGAGCAGCTCATCGTCTGCCTCTACCTGCCGGGCTACGCCGACTACGAGGTGGCCGCGCTCGACGGCTACACCGACTGCCGCATCACGATGGTGGGCCGGGTGTCCCACAGCCCACCCCCAGGGGTCGAGGCTGGTCATCCTGACCGGCACCAGCACGCCATCCACGTCTTTACCCCCCACGACCTACGCCTGCCGCCGCTCCTCGCATGGGACTGGCGGCGTCGCGCGTGGGTCGGCCGCACCCCGTAGAGGAGCCGCATGCCCACCGAGTACGACCGCCACAAGCTCGCCGAGAACTTCATCGAGAGGTACGGGCGGGTGCACTTCCGCTGGCTCCTCGAGGCCTTCGCCTCTGGCGAGACCAACGCAGAGATCGGGCGCGAGCTCGCTGAGAAGGTCGACCGCCACACGCCCTTCGGGCGGGAGATCGTGCGCCGATGGCGCGACCACTTCGGCAGCACGGTGACCGTCTTCCGTCCCCACCAGGACTTCGCCAGCGAGGCCGGCATCGCCGGTGTGGAGCACACGTGACCTTCACAGCGTGGCTCCGCACTCAACGGGACCGGGACGACAGCGTGGGTCGGGTAGCTCAGCTACTCGGCCCCATCGAGCTCGGCGTGAGCCCACGACAGACCCTGCTCCAACTCGCCCTCGAGCGAGCTGGTCTCGACGACCCTGACGGCGTGATGGCTGTCTGTGGGGACTTCGCTCGAGCCTGGCAGGAGTGGCCGATTCGGAGCGCCAGCTGGTCGCAGTGGGGCCCCGACGGTCACCTGGACCCCAACCAACTCACCCCCGCGAACGTGGTGCGCGCAGTGGCCTCCGAGCCCTCCGACGTCATCATGCTGGCGTGGGACCAACAAGCAGCAGAGGAGTAGACGTGGCAGCCCCAGCAAGGAACCGACACGCACTGGCGCGGAAGCAGAAGAAGGCCTCCAAGCGGAGGCGCAAGGCGCAGGACGCCCAGTTCATGGGTCGCCTGTGGCGCAACCTCCGGCTCATCCACTGGCGCGAGAGCGGCATCTGGATGACGAAGCAGCAGGCGCGTGCAGCCCTGGTGCAGGCGACCTCTGGGAGGGTCCGGTGATCTACTGCCCGAAGTGCGGCGCGGAGACCTTTGGCACCGACAAGCCCGGCGTCCGGGTCTGTCGGGTGAAGTCCATGCCGGCGAACGACGGTCACGGCGACCCCTCGAGCGGCTGCGACTGGACCGGGCCGCGAACGGCGAGTCGCTTCGACAGCTACACGCTCGCCTACGAGCGCGGGCAGGCCGACGGCTACCTCGAGGGCACAAAGGCGAAGGCGCCCACCCCCTACGTTGGGGATGAGCGCCTTCTGGGGGCATGGACCCGCGGGGTCGCGGGCGTTTAGGCTGCCGCCTCCGCGGCTTCGGTGATGGCGTCGTAGTAGACGTCCTTCCCGTCGGCGTCGAAGGGGATGTGGCCCCACCCGATGTGGCCCCACCCTTCGGGGAGCGCGTCGATGGCCTCGACAGCGTCGACGAACTCGCCAAGCTCGAGGTGAGTCGCCGCGAGGCCGAAGGCGTCGGCGCCGTGGCCGCCCTCGTTGGAGAGCTCCTCGGCGCGCTTCCGAAGAAGGTCGATGACAGGGGTCAGGTCGGTCTGGTCGATGATGATGGTGATGGTGGCCTCCTACTTAGCCATGTGGTTGCACTGAGAGAGACGCTCGGCGCGTCGAAAGCGGACAGTCAGTTCTTGATCTTCTTGAACGAGGTGTTCTGCCCGCAGTTCGGGCACTCCACGTAGATGAAGGGCGCGGAGACGTAGGACCGGCTGGCCGAGTCCCACTTCTTGATGGTGTCCCGCTGGATGGCCCGGCGCGGGATGGTGACGGTGCGGTCGGGGCAGTAGTCGCCGAGCCCGCCGTGGGCGCTGATGAAGACCTTCACGACTTCCTCCTACGAGAGGAGAGACGCGCGCACCGCGAAGGGCGGACAGTGCGAGCTCAACTTTTCTTGTCGGCCTCGAGCACGGCGCGGCCGAACACCTCCGCGTGGGTGGGCACGACGCAGTTCCCGACCTGCTTGTACTGCGAGGTCTTCGTTCCCTGGAACGGGTAGCCGGGAGGGAAGTCGCACAGCGCGGCGCACTCCTCGACGGTCAGGCGGCGGCGGCCGGTGGCGAGCCAGAGCGCGTCGCTGGCGCGGTCGGGCCCGCCGGTGATGGTGCCATTGGCGAGCTGGCGGTTCATGTTGTCGCCGCGCGTGCCCTTCGCTTCGGTGGTGGTGACCGTGGGGGCCGGCTTGTCGAGCCGCGACGGCTCGGTGGCCGCTCGCGTCTCCACGAACGGCCCCGCGTTCCCCGCCCCGCCGCCCGGCTGGGCCGCGATGGTGGTCGAGGGTCGGTCGGTGATGTCGTGCAGGGTGCGGTCCTGCTCGCGACCGGGCGCGCGCGGGTTGGTGCCGCCGCCCAGGACGCGGACCTCGCCCACGAGGTACGTGTTCGCCCGTGTCCCCATCGTCTGCATCGGCTGGTCGATGGGCACCACCGGATGCTTCGGGTCACCCGGCTCGCTCCGCCCCTGCGCTACCCCCAACTTCGGGTTGATGTAGAGGTTCCCCTTGATGCCGATGGTCGGACTGGCTTCCACGGAAGCGTCGGAAGGCCGCTCCTGGTGGGGGTTGTTGTCTGTGCAGCGGCTCGCCTCGAGGGTGCCCTCGAGGTCCAGGGCGTCCCGCACCGTGACGTAGGGCTTCAACCCAGGTCCGAACAGCGAGGCCTGCGCCGTCGGCGGACCGTGGGTCGGCTCCGGCCACCGGATGGCCCGAGGCCCGGCGACGATGAAGATGCGCCGACGGTGCTGGGGCACCCCGTAGGCGGCAGCGTCGAGCACGCGCCACTCGACCACGTCGAAGCGCTCCTCGAGCTGGGGGATGATGACGCGCCGCAGGTAGCAGCCGGGGCACGCCAGGACGGCGCAGGCCTCGCGCTGCGTGGCCACGACCTCCATCTGGGCACGGACCTCCACGGGGGGCAGGATGAGCGTCCTGTCGGCGCGCTCGAGCCCGACCCAGTGCTCGGTCAACACCAGCGGCGTGGTCGACGGCGGCCCCTTCGCGAGGCACCAGTCCGTCCCCGCGTGCGTCGTCAACCCGGTGACGTTCTCGCCCATGAACCAGCGCGGGCGGAACCTGTCGATGGCCGCGACCGTCCATGGCCAGCCGTTGCGGTCGTCCATGGCGCCTTCCCGCTTCCCCGCGCTCGAGAACGCCTGGCACGGGAAGGACGACCAGAGCGCGTCCAGCTCGCCCTCGAGATGGCCAGCGATGGCGTCGAGGTTCCGGACGTCGCCCTCGTAGACCGGCTGGTGGCCGGCGGCTCGGAGGGTCGCGCAGGCGTCATGGTCCCACTCGACGAGGAGCGAAGGCGTGAAGCCGGCGCGGTGGAGGCCGGTGGCGGCCCCTCCGGCACCGGCGAAGAGCTCGAGGATCTTCATGCGGTCCCCTGGAGGTCCAGGCGCCAGCGCCGCTTCGGCGTGGCGGGGTTGGTGGCGGACTGGCGACCCTCGCGGGAGCCCCAGCCGAGTTGTCCGGTGTAGAGGGACGTGCCGTCCTTCCGGAAGCCGGCCTTCTTGTAGATGCAGCCCGTGTGCCGGGTGCGGTCGTGGTAGGCGATGAGGCACTCCATGTCGCGAGCTCGCGCGTAGCTGGCAGCTACGCGGAGCACTCGCGACGCCGTGCCATGGGGCAGACCGGGAGCGAGCCACATCCGGATGACCTCGCCCCACGAGCCGTCCTGGGGCAGTTTCGGGGCCACGGGGCGGCCGATGACGCACATGCCGAGCCGCGGCCCGTCGGGGCGCTCCACGCCTGGAAGCAGTTGGAGCCCCTGCGGGCGCACCACGATCGTGTAGAGCGCGCCCGGAGGGGCCTTGCCGAGGTAGTGGTCGGTGGCTTGGAGCCACCGCTTCGCAGCGTCGGTGTAGGACTCTCGCCCTACCCAGAGGTCGTCAGCGGTCATCGACGCGACCTTGGTCGAGAACGTGCCAGTCGGCAAGGGCAAGCCCCACGAGGGCGCCGTTCTCCGTCTTGAGCCAGACGACCCGCTTGGTGACCTTCACAACGCGAACGCCCCCGAAGACGGCGTGCCGGAAGGACATGCCGCGCTCGGGGGCGAGGGTCAGGGTGATGGCCATCTACGCGGCAGCGATGGCGAGGGCGTTCACGACGAACCGAGCGGGGAACTTGAAGGTCTTGCCGTCGCGGCAGCGGGTGGCGAGCACCGGGTACTTTCGGCTGCGAGGCGCGAAGCCCGCCACCGTGTAGAAGTCCCCGTTCTGCCCGACGAACTCCGCGCCGTAGTCGCTCTCGGTCAGACCGAAGACCACGGCGTGGCGCGCGAAGTCGGCCGGGACGCCGTTCGCCTGCACGATGCCGAAGGTGAACTTCGGGGTGAAGGTGCCAGCGATGGAGTCGAAGCGCCCGCCCCCCTTGGTGAGGGTGAGCCCGTGTCGCTCAGCGACTTCGCGAAGGGCGGCCTCGGCCTCCTCTGCGATGGAACGGACGGTCTTGCGGTCGAAGGTGGTGATGGTGGTGATGGTGTCCTCCTACTCGGACTTGGGGGTGAAGCGGGGGCCGTCGACGGCCAGCGAGATGTACTCGTCGCCGATGTCGTCGGTGAAGACGTGGGGCTCGGTGCCGTCGGGCAGCACGAGGCGGTCGCGGAGGCCCTTCCATGCCCAGTCGGGCAGGACGACCTCGACGCCGCCGACGTCGAGCGAGAGGAAGTCGCCCAACTCTTGGAGAGCCTCGACGACCCGGCGGGTGCGGACCACATGGGCCTGCTGGTCCGCGGCCTTCACGACGTCGCGGTCGAACTGGGTACGGGGATCGGTCACGATGCACCTCCGAGACCCTGCTCCAGCGCTTTCAGGACGCGCTCCGGGGTCTTCTCGCAGTCATGGATGAGGACGCCGCAGAAGTGGCCTTCGTCGACGACGACGACAGCCGGCTTCCAGATGGCGCCGTTGCCGAGGACGCCGCTGGCGTAGGTCTCCACCCGCCGGGCGCGGGTGATGACGACGCCGTCGTCGAGGTTGAGGGACGCCTCCCAGAGGGTGCCGACGAGCGGTTCGTCGGTCCCGATGGGGTGACCGGTCGACGGCTGCGCGTCGTAGGTCTGGTCGTAGTCGTCGTCGATGGTGTCGCGCCAGACGACGACCCCGTCCACCAGGAGCTGGTGGAAGAGGTAGCCGTCTTCGGTGATGAAGATCGAGTGGGTAGTCAGGATGCACCTCCGTCACCCGCGAGGGCGAGGTTCTTCGGGTCGCAGGCGTAGCGGCGGGCGCCACCCTCGCAGAAGGAGACTGCGACCCAGCCGTCGAACTCGCCGTGCCGCAGGGTGTGCAGCACGGTGCCCCGGTCGCCGGGGCGTCGGGTGGGGGGGAGTCCGGGGAAGGTAGGGACCACCGGGCCAACCCAGACGACCTTGGAGCCGTTGGGGAAGGTGGCGGTGTTGTTGTCGGTGGGGGTCAGGATGCACCTCCTAGAAGGGAACGTCGGTTTCGTTGAATGCGAGCTCGCCGTCGAGCACGGGCAGGGGCTTGGCGCCGTCGGCGATGGCGTCGAAGAACGCCTTGTTGGCCTTGTCGAGGTCCTCGATGAGAGCGCGAACGTCCTCGTCGGTGTCCTCGTCGCCCCAGAACTCGAGGCTCTCCTCGTGGGCGAGGCGCCGAAGTTCGGCTTCCTCGTCGCTGTCGACGAGGCGGGCGTGGGCTGCGTAGTTGCTGAACTCGTTGTCGTTGGTGGGGAAGTCGCACCTCCTGTAGACATGTCTACTGGCTGAGAGTAGCCATGTCCACATCTTTCTCAAGAAAGTCCATAAAGCCGATCGTCAACGCCGGCGCCGGTAGGCTCGGGTGGTCCGGCCAGCGCGGTTGAACTGGTTGCCCGCAGCCCACAGCCGGGACTTCAAGCGGGACGCCGCGGCGAGGCTGCCCTCGGTCACGACGCCGTCGTCATCGCGCTCGAGGCGGTCGTCGATGACCTTCTCGATGTAGCTCTCCACGCGGGAGAGGAGTTTGTTCAACTCGCGGCACTCGTCACCGCAGTAGTCCCGCGGGCGACCGCGGCGCTTGTACTCGTTCTGGAACTCGCTGCCGCATACGGGGCAGGTTCGGGTCTGGGTAGTCAGGACGCACCTCCTATTTACGGTCCCCACAATAGGTCCCTGCTGTAGCCGTGTCAACAAGAACGTGTGGACACGTCTACTGAGGGGTCGGGAGCAGCAGCTGGCGACTCAGCGTCATGCGGGAAGTCGAGTTGACACGGCTACGATCCTCTCGTATCTAGAGGAGGTCGGGGCAACCTGGCACCTCTCAGTCCGAGTGGCCTTTGGGCCCCCAGCGGCGGTAGCTCCCCGCTGGGTCGGACAGGGAGAGGAAGATCGGACATAGAGAGAGGTGAGTATGGCTGTCGGCGCCACCCAGGTGCAGACCCTGGACCCGCATGCCCCTGAGCTTTGGGGTGGACTCGAACCGCGACGCTGGCAGGGGGAAGCCCTCCCGCTGGTCATCCAGGCGCTCCGTGAACGGAAGCGCGCTGTCGTCAGCGCCATCATGGGGGCTGGGAAGACACGCTTCTCCGCAGCCCTCGTCGGGATGGCCGCCCAGAAGAGCGGCGACCGCACCATCATCGTGGCGGTCCCCACCCAGGCGCTCGTGGAGCAGACAGCCTCCACCTTCCGCGAGGTGCTCGGTGAGCACAGGGTCGGTCGCTACTACGCGAACGCGAAGGAGCCCAAGCGCCCCATCGTGATCTGCTGCTACCCCTCGCTCCTCCCGCTCCATGCGGACCTCGTAGAGCTGGGCAAGCGCGTCTCCTTCCTTCTCGTGGACGAGCTCCACAAGTCGGAGGCGGACACGATCAAGGCCATCATCCCCGCCATCGCCCCGACCTCCATGGCGGGGCTCACCGCCACGCCCTACCGCTCCATCCCATCCGAGTCCCTCTCCATGTGGGACGAGGTCGTCTACCGCTACACTCTCGCGGATGCGTTGAAGGACGGTGTCCTCGTCCCGATGCGGCGCGTGACCTGGGACGGAGAGGGGTCGAGCCTTGTTGACGACGTGGTGCTCGAGATGGTGAAGCAGCACGGGCACGGTCCCGGCATCGTCTCCGCCCGCGACATCTCTGACGCCGTCGCCTACGCCGACTTCCTGTCTGCGGGTGGCGTCCCCGCAGCCGCCATCCACTCGCGGCTCCGCCGGCAGGAGCGCGTGCGTCTCCTCGAGATGCTGCAGGCCGGCGAACTTCGCTGCCTCGTGCACGTCAGCCTCCTCGCGGAGGGGGTCGACATGCCGTGGCTCCGGTGGCTCGCGCTCCGCCGTCCCGTCCAGGCCCGCGTTCGCTTCCTGCAGGAACTCGGACGGGTGCTCCGCGTCACCCCCGGCAAGACCGAAGGCGTGGTGCTCGACCCGCACGACCTGCTGGGGCTGCACGGGCTCACCCACGCTGAGGCCATCGGCGATGCCCTCGAGGAGGCCGCCGACAAGGAGACGCGCGAGGCCAACGAGCCCCAGCTCTCCGAGGAGGAGGAGCGCGAGATGCACGCGGTCGCGCTCAACCACCTCGTGAAGTACATCCGCATCCTCCGGGTGGAGCTCGAGACGCACGGCATCCTCGAGCCCGCGCTGGTCACCGGCTACGCTTGGCGCCTCCGCCAGGCCTCGGAGAGGCAGGTGGCCACCCTGACGAAACTCTCGCGCTTGACCCGCCACGTCCCCCGCCAGCACCGCGAGACGCTCAAGGTGCTCGTGAAGCATCCGCACGCCCTGACCAGCGGTCAGTGCTCCGACCTGATCGACATCCTCATCGGGGGTGCCAACTGGTGTCGCTCAGAGGCGAAGCGACAGGGGCTCGAGCCCTGGTTCGTCCAGTGGCCCTACGTCGGTGTCGACGTCGGCATCCCAGACCACACCGAGGTGAAGGCCTTCTTGAAGGCGAGGACGCGAGGATGACCGGGTACTCGTGGTTCGCTGACGCTCGCCGCGTCCCCCTCGAGCAACTCGCCGTAGCCCTCGGCCTCAGCGTCTCCCGTCGCACCATCTCACCGTGCCCAGCCTGTGGCCGCCGGGGTCGCGACAGCGCCTGCCGGATCTACCGAGCCAAGGACGGCACGCCGAAGTGGAAGTGCTGGCACGCCTCCTGCGATGGCCGCGGGGACGGCATCGACCTCGCCCGCTACGTCATCAGCGGCGACCTCCGCAACTGGTACGCAGAACGAGGCTGGTGCGAGCGCCGCGCCGGCGGCGGGCGGTCTGAGCTCGTCGAGTTGCCTCCCCCTCCTCCTGAGCCCGGCTACGTCCCCGAGGATGACCTGCGCTGCCTCTTGGGCCAGTGCGGGCCAGGGCTCTACGAGCCCGACGTGGGGCGATGGCTGCACTACCGTCTGGGCGACCTGGCGGAGCGGACCGGCTGGCTGGTGCTCTCGCTCCCCAAGAACGCCCGGTGCCCGGACTGGGCGCGGGTGGGGCGCGACCACAACGAACGGTCGTGGGCGCAGGGCGGCTTCCGTGCGCTCTTCCCGGTGTGGAACCACCAAGGCCAACTCCGGTCCATCCGGGCCCGGCAGGTGGTCCGCGCAGCCGCGAAGGTGAAGTGCATCCCGCCACGCGACCACAAGGCCGGCGGCACCGTGCTCGCGAACCCTGCCGCCCTCGCGTGGCTGAGGGCGCGCGGGACCCCGCAGCGCATCGTGGTCACCGAGGGAGAGCCGCAGTGGCTCGCGTGGTCGGTGGCCTCCACCGGCTCCGTCGCCGTCGTCGGGATCACCTCCGGGTCGTGGACCCAGGACTTCGCCGACCGCGTCCCCGACGGATGCCAGGTGCTCATCGCCACCGACCTCGACAAGGCGGGCGAGGGCTACGCGGCGCTGGTGCGGGCGACGCTCGAGGGGCGAGACGTGAACGTTGACAGGTGGGCGCAGCCCACGCAGATGCTGGGGAAGTAGATGGCCAACGACGGTGGCTGGCAGGGGGACGATGTCCTCGTGCAGGAAGGAGCGGAAGCTCTTGTAGGTGCTGAGCTGCAGCACGACGGCAACAAGGCGGTCCAGGTGGTGGTGGCGAGCCTTCGCGCGCTTGCCGCACGCATGGAGGGCATGTCGAACCAGGAGCGGCTCGTCGCCTGGGTGGCGTGGCTCAGCGAGGACAGCGCAGTCCGGGCGGCGCCTGCCGCCTACGGGCACGCCCCCGACGAGGTCACCGCAGCCCTCGAGGGCGTCGGCGTTCACCACGGGCTCGGCGGACGGACGAAGAACTGGTTGGGCGGGGTGAAGAAGGCGTCGGTGAACCTCCGACGCCGTGCCATCAGGGTCGCCTCCGAGGAGGAGGCCATCGACCTGGGGGTCACCCTCGGGCTCGCGTCCATCCGCGGCCGGCGGTGCCCGCCTCCCTACACCTTCCAACACGACGGGATGTACCGCTACGTGGAGAAGAACGGCGAGCCCTTCGCGCTCAAGATCTCCCACCAGCCCATCGTCCCCATCCGCCGCTACATCGACACCGACGACTCGCGCATCGTCTACATCGAACTCACGTGGCGCTTCCAGCAGCGATGGGTGAGCAGCATCGTCCTGCGCGACCACGCCATGAACTCGCGCATCGTCATCGACCTCGCCCGGCTGGGTGCCCCGGTGAGCAGCGGGAACGCTCGCGAGCTCGTCGAGTGGCTCGCCGCGGCTGAGTCCTTCTGGGACCACGTCGCCCCAAGCGGGTACATCGCCTCCCGCCTCGGCTGGGCGGGGCGGGGCTGCAGGGTCTTCGTCGCCGGCGAGAACGTTGTTCAGACCGGCGAGCACATCGTGAAGTTGGACGGCATCGACGACGGGCAGCGCCAGCTCGCCGGCGCGGTCCGCTCGAGCGGGACCTGGGAGGCCTGGAACGAGACGGTCGCCAAGGCAGCCACCCACCCTCGAGCCCTGCTCGCGGTCTACGCCGCGCTCGCTGCCCCCCTGCTCCGTCTCCTCGACATCCCGCCCTTCGGCCTCGACTGGGCGGCGAGGAGCGGAACGGGGAAGACCACCACCGCTGAGCTCGCCGCGTCGGTCTGGGGACACCCCAAGGAGATGCGGCAGTCGTGGGGTGGGCGGGTAGCTGGCATCGAGGCCTCAGCTACGATGCTCTGCGACCTCCCGCTCATCCTCGACGAGAGCACCCGGATCTCCCCCTCCCAGCGCGAGGATGTCTCCTCCCTGCTCTACGCCATCACCAACGGCGTGGGCATCTCGCGCGGGTCGGTGGGGAACTCGAGGGGCATCGGGCTCCGCCCCACTGCCCGGTGGCGGACCGTCCTGATCTCCACGGGCGAGGCCCCCATCACGCAGTTCACCAACGACGAGGGCGTGAAGGTCCGGGTCATCACCGTGAACGGACCGCCCTTCCCTGCTGGGTCGAAGGTGCTGGTCGACAGCCTGAGCGCCGGCCTCCGCGAGAACCACGGTCACGCCGGTCCCCGGCTGGTGCGCTTCCTCGTCGACAACCCGGAGCGGCACGAGGGGCTCCGCGCGCGGCACAAGGAGTTGGAGCGCCAGATCGTGGCGAAGGCGTCGAACGACATGGAGGCCCGGCAGGCAACGTGGCTGGCCTGCCTCGGCCTCGCGCAGGAGATCCTGCGGGACGAGCTTGGCTGCCAGTGGGCGACCATCGAAGCGCTGGGGCTCGCGCTGAACATCTCCAAGGGCTCGCACATCGACGCCGCCACCGAAGCGCTGCTCTTCGCCTACGGCTGGGCGACGCAGCACCAGGCCCGGTTCTGGGGACGGACCCCCGCTGAGAAGACCTCGATGAACGGGGGGCTCCTCGGCGCATGGAGGGAGGACGACCTCGGCTCCACCTGGAAGCACCTCGCCTTCATCCCGAAGGTGCTCGAGCACGAGCTGGTGCGCGCCGGGTACTCGCCCACGGCGGTCATCACCGTCTGGCACGAGCGCGGGTGGCTGTCGGGACGGGGCTCGAGGAAGAAGGGCCTGGCCATGGTCGGGAAGAGCCGGATGGACTGCTACCGGCTCACCCGCGAGGCCATCGACAGCGCGCTGGACATCAGCACGGTGACTCCGGAGGGGTGATCAGGGTCTGAACTTTCTTGTGGACATGGCTACTCGCGTGCAGTAGACATGTCTACAGGAGGTGCGACTTCCCCAACGCAGCCAACTACAACGTCAACATCGTCACCAACTGGACCGACTACGCCGCGAAGCACCTGCTCGGGCGAACCATCGTCGGTGTCCGCTACCTGACCAAGGCTGAGGCCGAAGACCTCGGCTGGCATCGCGCCAGCCTCGTCATCGTCCTCGACGACAACACCATCCTCTTCCCGTCGTCCGACGACGAAGGGAACAGCGCCGGCGTGCTCTTCGGCCAGAAGGGCGCAGCCGAACTGACCTTCCCGGTCGTCCCCACCATCGACCACAACATCGCCCGCGAAGGAGGTGCGTCCTGACCCCCATCGACAACCACACCGTCCGCAAGGTCGAAGACCTCCGCAGCACCCTCCAGACCCTTCTGGAAGACGCCGCGGCGGCCCTGCAGGCCCTCGACCACTTCACCGCCACCCCTACCAACGGTAGCGCCGACCTCGTCCTCGAGGCGGTGGAGGCGGTGAGTCTCCCGAGCCGGGACGATGTCATCGGCACCGCCGCCTGCATCGTCGACTACCACGCCGAAGCCGTGAACGAGCAGGCCTTCAAGGCCCTCCAGGCTGCGGGCGAGACCAAGCCCTGCGACTACCCCGGCTGCGACCGGCACATCGACCCGTCGGGCCGCATCGACCAGTACACCGCAGAGGTCTGCTTCGACTTCGACGGCAGCAGCGAACTCCACGTCTGCTCCAGCTGTTCCCTCAACTTCGACCCCAACGGTCGCCGCCGTGCGGCCTCGCGAGGTGCGTCCTGACCGCCACCATCCACTCCTTCGTCCTCGTTGGCACCACCGCCATCCCCGTCACCGTCACCGCGGAGCTCGTCCGGCGACTCCCGGCCACCATCGTGGCTGGCCTCCCCGCCGTCGCGCAGCGTGAGACCGCTGAGCGTGCCCGCTTCGCCATCCGCGCGAGCGGCTTCGACTTCCCGAAGCAGCGCATCCACGTGACCGTCGAGCCCGCCCTCCCCAAGGCGAGCACCGGGCTCGACCTCGCCATCGCCCTCGCCATCCTGTGGGCGAGCGGGCAGGTCGAGCCCGCCGACACCACCCGCGAGTGGGCGTGGGTTGGCGAGTTGAGCCTCACCGGGCAGCTCCGCTCGGTGTCCGGGCTGCTCGCCTTCGCCGAGGCGGCCGCGGCCGACGGGCGCGTCCTCGCCCTCCCCGATGCCTGCGAGCGCCTCGTCGCACACTGGGGGAAGGCTACCGTCTGCGGGGCCATCAGCCTCGGCGAGGCGGTGGACCTGTTCGGTGGCGAGAGCATCGGTGGCCAGAAGCCCCTGAGCCGCACCCTCGTGGCCGACGAGCCCCTCTTCGGCCCGGAGACCCTGCAGCCCAACGACTGGGCGGCCATCGCCCAGATCAAGGCGGCCATCGACCGCGGTGCGCGCGGCGTGCTGCTCACCGGTGCGGCGGCGTCGGGCAAGACCCGCATCGCCAGCCGCGTGAAGGCGCTCCTCGGCACCCTCGACGAAGAGCAGGCCCGCGAGGTCGCGGTCATCCGTGACGCCGCAGGGCTCCTCGTCCAGACCGGAGTGGTCAGCGGCGAGCTCACCGTCTCGCGCCCCTTCCGGGCGCCGCACCACACCGTGAGCGTCGCTGGTCTGACCGGCAACGCCTCCACCCTCCGTCCCGGCGAGGTCACCCTCGCGCACCACGGCGTGCTCTTCCTCGACGAGGCACCGGAGTTCTCCCGGTCGGCCATCGACGTGCTGGGCGCTGCCCTCGACAACGCGGAGGTCAACATCATCCGGGCGAACGTCCCCTTCGTCTCGCTGCCCGCGAAGCCCGCCTTCGTCATCGCTGCGGCGAACTGCTGCCCGTGCGGGAACGCCGGGTCGGACCGACCCTGCGCGTGCTCCCCTGAGTCCGTGGAGCGCTTCAACGAGCGCCTCCGGTGGCTCCGGAACCGCCTCCGGCTGCACACCGAGGTCGAGGTCGGCGAGCCGATCGAAGACCCGCTCCCGCGCACCGTGGTGGGTGCCGCGTGCGCCGCGCTCGCCCACGCTGGTGTCGACGTCGGCCCCGACGATGTGCACGTCTGGGACACGGACTGCGGCGAGTGGACCTTCGCCCTCGACCCCAACCCGTGGTCGAAGGCTGTCGGCACCGTCCACGACGACCTGAGCGTCACCCTGGGAGGTGCGTCCTGACTCTCACCTACGACCACTACCTCGGCGGCATCGAGTACTACTGGGTGCTCGACGACGCTGGGACTCGCCTCGCCCTCGTCTGCAACGGCGGGCGCGCGGGATGGGCCCTCTGCTCCGCCCGCGGCCTGGCCCGTGACCAGATCACGCGGCTCGGCAACCTGCTCCGGAACCTCATCGAGCACGAGCTCGACACTGTCACTGCGCTCATCGAGCGCGCCATCGGAGGTGCGTCCTGACCATCTACCGCCTGCCCACCCACCTCGTCCTCCCCGTCTGGCCGCTCCTGCTGGCCGCGGCGGGCGACGCCCTGCTCTGCATCGCCCTCGGCTTCTGGCTCGGGCTCCACACCGGAGGTGTGCTCTGACCCCCATCGACTTCCTGCTCGCTGCCCTGTCGCACGCCTACGAGAACGCCCACGACGCTGGCGTGGACGACGACTACGCCCACGAGGCGGCCATCGGCAACATCACCTACGCACTGCTCGTCGGCGACGCCGACAGCATCCCTGAGTCGGGCTTCCTCGACGCGGAGTTCTTCCAGGTGATCCTCGAGTGCGACGACCACCCGGTGGAGCGCTCCTACGCGCTGCGCGCCGCATCCTCGCCCACGAAGGCGAAGGCGAACGACCTCGCCCTGCGCGTCGGGTGCGCTGACCTGGCGAAGGGGCGCACCGAACCCTTCACCGTCGGCGAACTCCGCCCCTACCTGAGCGAGGCCCTGATCCGCTTCACCGGCGCCACCGTCCCGCACTCCGTCTGCCCATCGTGCGAGACGCGCATCGACCTCCACGACTTGAAGGACGCGGAGTCCTTCTCGCAGGTGGAGGTCTACGACCACATCCGGGCCCAGCACCCCGAACTCATCGTCCACCACGGGAAGGCAACGCTCTTCCCCTTCGTCCCCATCCACTTCGGGGAGCCGTCCTGATCTACCTCGACACCATCCAAGGGGACCTGCTCGAGCTCGCCGACAACGGCGAGTTCGACGTGATCGTCCATGGCTGCAACTGCTTCTGCATCTTCGGCGCAGGCATCGCCAAGCAGATCCGCGAGCGCTTCCCTGCCGCCTACGACGCTGACCTCGCCACCGAGAAGGGCGACGCCGGCAAACTCGGCACCTGCAGTTACGCGGTCTGTCCGACCAGCTCCGGCTCCGTCGTCGTCGTCAACGCCTACACCCAGTTCGGATTCGCCTATGGGCGTACCGTCGTGGACTACGACGCCATCGAGTCCTGCTTCGAGTGGGTCGCTCAGCAGTTCGCGGGCGAGCGCATCGGCGTCCCCCGCATCGGCGCCGGCCTCGCTGGCGGCGACTGGCCCATCATCGCCAACATCATCCAGCGGGAGCTGGTCGGCGAGGACATCACCCTCGTTGAGCTGCCATGAGCCGCCAACGTGAAGCGCCGCCCCTCGGGAGAAGGGCGGCGCTGCCGATCTGGGTAGGAGGTAGCTGGGAGGACCGGCGACGCCCAACGCCTACGAGGGTAGTCGCTCCTCCCGTCGCTGTCGACCGGCTCGAGCGGGCAGAACAGCGCCTGCTCAACGGCGAGTCGTGGGAGTCCGTCGCGTGGGGGATGGGCCTCTCCGTCCTCCACCTGCGGCGTCGGATGCACGAGGCTGGCTGCCTGCTCCCCGTAGGCGGCAGCCGCATGGAACTGGTACACGTTGACGAGGAGGTCCCGTGAACAAGAGACCTCACCCTGCGGAGGGATTGATGTCCTGCACCCACTGCGACAGCGAAACCGCCGAGCTCACCTACCAGCACCACTGCGATGGGCTCGTAGCTGAGCTTCGCGAGCACATCGACGGTCGACCCCTCATCGTCTCCATCTCTGGCGGCAAGGACTCCACGGCGACGTGGCTCTTCCTCCGAGAGCTGGGGCTCGACGTGCACGCCTGCATCCACATGGACACGGGGTGGGAGCACAAGGCCACCGTCGAGTACCTCCGCACCACCGTCGTCCCGCTGGTCGGCGAGCTCAAGGTGCTCCGCGCGGAGTTCGACCTACCCAACGACCTCGAGCGCATCGCCCAGGGCTTCGAGGAGCGCCTGGGGTTCCACTCCGCCATGGTCAGGCTCCTGCTCAAGAAGGGCATGTTCGCCTCGCGACGGCGACGCTTCTGCACGCAGCAGCTCAAGGTCTTCCCGAGCCGGGACTACTTCGCCACGCTCGAGGATGAACCCATCTCTGTCGTGGGCATCCGCGCCGCGGAGTCCGCCTCGAGAGCCAAGTACCCGGAGTGGGAAGAGTCCGACCTCGAGTGCGAGATCTGGCGACCGCTCCTACGGTTCAGCGAGAAGGACGTCATCGACATCCACACCGCCCACGGCGTGCGCCCCAACCCGCTCTACCTCGAGAAGGCCTCGAGGGTCGGCTGCTGGCCCTGCGTGTTCGCCCGGAAGGCGGAGCTCAAGTGGCTCTCCGAGTTCGACCCCGACAGGGTCGCCATCCTGCGAGACCTCGAGGAGGTCGTCGGTGACCTCGCTGAGGCCAGATGGGCGAAGAAGGGAGAGAGGCGCGACACGTGGACTCGACCCACCTGGTTCCAGAACCCCACGCCAGCTCGCCGCGACCTCGGCTGGGAATGCATCACCTGCGGCGAGACCTGGGGACCGCAGAGCAGCGCCGGCATCGGCACGCACACCTGCCCTGACATCGTCGACGACCCCCTCGACCCGTGCGGTGTCACCCGCTCCCCCGTGCAGAAGGTGACGAAGCACGACGGTAGCTGCTGGCCCATCGACCGGGTCATCCAGTGGAGCATCACCGCCTGGGGAGGCCGGCAGTTCGAGCTCTTCGCCGCCGGCGAGAACGAACGCGGCTGCCTCCGATGGGGCCTCTGCGACACTGGCGTCGAACCTCTCACCAACACGGAGACGCCGTGACCCTGCAGACCCGCCGAGCCATCACCATCTTCGGCGCCATCTTCGGCGCCTGCATCATCGCCTTCGCCACCTGGGTGTAGTGGACACGTCCACTCTCCCGCAGTACGTTCGCATCAGGAGGTAGCGCGCATGTCCCTTGCAGGGCTCGAGCTAGCCGTGATCGACTTCGAGGCGACCGGTCTCGAGGACCACGACCAGATCATCGAGGTGGCAGTCATCCACGTGGAGCTCGGCTACAAGGCCTTCCCGCGCGTGGCCTTCTACTCCCGCGTCAAGCCCAGCGTCCCGATGTCGGAGGGGGCGAGCAAGATCACCGGCATCACCGACTCACACCTCGCCGAGGCGCCAACCTGGGACGAGGTGGAGACGGGCTTCTGGGAGGCCGTCGGGGAGAGGAACCTCGTCGCCTACAACGCCCCCTTCGACCACGCCCTGCTCAAGAGGCAGTCGGGCGACCCCGACTCGGTGCCGGACTTCGCAGACTGGGTCGACCCGCTGGTGATGGTCAAGGTCGTCGGTCGCTACGAGAGCCACAGCCTGGTCTCCGCCTGCCAGCGGCGCGGCATCACCTTCCCGCCGCACGGTGCGGTCGGCGATGCGATGGGCACCGCCCTGCTCCTCGAGCCCGTGATGCGCGAGACCGCCAAGCACCTCACCGAAGTGCCGAGCCCAAGCCAGCTCTGGGGCTCGCTCGAGCCCTACCTCAAGTGGCAGCAGGAAGCCGCCGTGAAGGACGAGGCGCAGTTCTGCGCGTACCTGCTCAAGAAGGGCGCGGCCCGGCGCCGGGCTCGACCAGACTGCCCCTGGCACGAGGCGTCGAAGCTCGAGCTTCCGCACTGGCCCGAACCTGAGCCGGTGTTCGGACGTTGCCTGCGCTGCGGCTCGCAGGTGCTCTACGACATCGGCGAGGGCGGCGCGCTGCTGCTCCTCGAGAAGACCGACGACCCGGCGGCCGGCGATCAGGGCCTTGCACCGCACACCTGTGGGGACGAGGCCCTATGATCCCGCTGATGTACGACCCACGCACCGATCTCCGCGACTGGCTTGTCGAGCAGGACATCGTCCTGTGCATCTGGTGGGGATGGCTCGCTGCCTGCGACAACGTGGCGGTCGCATGAAGTGCAACCTGCCCCACGGCTGTGTCGAGAAGGGACGCTGCGAGCGTCTCGTCGGCACCTGCCCATACGCCCCGTTCAGCGTCATCCGCGCCAACATCGCGCGGAGGGAGCGGACGTGGGCACCTACTGAACAGTCCATCCTTCAAGGAGGTAGTGATGGCACAGCAGCAGAAGAAGGTGGGGCTCGAGCCCCAGCACCTCGGGGAACAGGCGGTTCTCGCCGTCCGGGCGGAGAAGCACCAGGACGCCGCGCACCTGTTCGACTCCGCAGCGGAGATGGCGACGAGCCGGGGTGAACCCTGGCGGGCGAAGGCCTACGCCGCCGCCGCCGAGAACGCACGAGCTCGCTCCCTCCTCCGCGCCTTCGGTCGGCGCTGATGGAGACCACCCCCGGCATCATCCTCGGATGCGTCGTGGCGATGCTCATTCTCGCCTGCCTTCTCTCAGGGGACGACCGATGATCCCCTACGCCTCGAGGACTGGCACCCGACGCAACCTCAAGGTCCTCAGGGACAACGGGTGGCGGCTGATGGTCTCCGCTCGAGGCGTGCTCAGGAACGAGGGCTTCCCCTACTCCCTCGACAACGGAGCCTGGACCGCCTTCCAGAAGGGAGAACCCTTCGACGAGAAGGCCTTCGTCAAGGCGGTCGACCTCCTCGGAGCCAACGCCGACTTCGTCGTCGCACCCGACATCGTCGCCGGCGGGGTCGCCTCTCTCGCCAAGTCCGTGAGTTGGCTGGCCTGGTGCCTCGAGCGCACCGAGCTCGTGCTCATCGCTGTGCAGGACGGGCTCACCGCTGGCCAGGTCATGCCCTACCTGGGACCGCGGGTCGGCGTCTTCCTCGGCGGCTCCACCGACTGGAAGCACAACACCATGCGCGCATGGGGCGACACCGCTCGAGCCTGCGGTGCCTACTTCCACGTCGGACGGATCAACTCCGCGCGCTTCATCCGCAGGTGCCACGACGCTGGTGCCGACTCCTTCGACGGGTCCGGCCCGTCCCGCTTCGCTGTCGAAGCTGAACGGCTCTCCCGTGAGCTTCAGCAGCAACCCCTCTTCCGAGGCATCCCCGCATGAGCCACAAGGTCGTCCTCCTCTTCTCCGGTGGCGTCGACTCCACCGTCCTCGCACACCTCGCCCTCGAGCGAGACCTGGAGCTCGTCTGCCTCCACTTCCGCTACCTCCAGCCAGCAGGCGGGCAGGAAGCGGAAGCGGCCATCCGCTGGTGCCACAAGCACGGCGTCAAGTTGATGACCCGGAGCATCACCCTCTGGGGGCTCGAGGACATGCACGCCGAGCCAGGCGCGGTCGGGCCGCGGGTCGTCCCCCTCCGCAACCTCTGCATGCTCGCGCTCGCCGCCAACTACGCCGCAGGCATCGGAGCCAAGGAGGTCTGGTTCGGGGCCAACCTCGACGACCACAAGGACTACCTCGACTGTCGCCCGTACTTCGTCCAGGAGTTCGGCCTCGTCGTCAGCCAGCAGATCGGCATCGTCATCCGGGCGCCGCTCATCACCATGACGAAGACCCAGATCCTCGAGCGCGCTGACCAGCTCGACGTTGACCTCGAGGCCTGCTGGTGGTGCTACGCGCCCGTCGACGGCAAGCCCTGCGGAACCTGCAACTCCTGCCGGAGCAACCAGCGATGATGCGCCGACTCATCTGGGGAACCCTCGACCACATCACCCGCCCGAGCCGCCGTCGCTACGAGCAGCTGGAGGAGCGGAACCTGCGGCTCCAGGCCCAGGTGGCCCGCGAGACGAAGCGCCGGGTGCAGACCTTCGACAAGCTGCAAGACCTCCGCTTCGCCGCGAAGCGTGCAGTCATCAACGCCACCCGAGCAGGGGATGGGACCGTAGTCGAGGTCGAGTACGACTTGATCGCGACGCTCGTCGCCCTCCTCCCCACCGACAGGATGGACTGATGCACGACCATGACCTCTTCTGCCTCTTCGGGCTGTTCTGCTTTCTCTTCTTCACGATCCCCGCTGCCGTGGTGTGGTTGCGCGAGCCGCTCCCGCCGAGGCCCTTGGCCCCCTGGCCTGGCTTCTTCCGGGCAAGCGCCGCCTACATGGCCGGGCACCCCCGGTGGGTCTTCTTGGCGGGGCTGCCACGCGCATGGTGGCGGTTCCAGGTGGTGGCCGAGGTGGTGGCCGATGGCTGACCTCGACGTGCTCGTCCACGTCTTCGACTCGATCATCGACGGCGACCGCTTCTGCATCCACTGCAACCACTGGTCGCTGCTCTCCGCCCCCGTGTGCCCCGCCCGCGTCCAGCAGGCGCTCGACGCTGCCCGCGAGGAAGGGCGGCGCGCGGGGCTGGAGGAGTCGAAGAAGGTCTGCACCGACGCAGCCAAGCGCTACAAGCACGGGCTCGACGGGCAGGTGGGAGAGGACCTCGCTGAGTCCGAGGGCTTCATCCACGGGCTGGAGTCGGCGGCGATGTGGATCGGCCTCCTGCTGGACCCGCCGGAGGTGGCCGCGAAGGACGTGGAGTCGTGGCTGAAGGGCGACACCGATGGCTGACCGCTACGTCCCCGCCTCCCAGCTCAAGCACGAGCAGTCCCGCGCGCACCTCCTGCGCCCTCGCGGGAAGACAACCTACTGCTGGCTCTCCATCGCCAGCCCAACCCCGAGCACCCTGCCGCTGTGCCAGGCGTGCGAAGCCGCCGCGCGTAAGGCCGGCATCGAGGTGACCCCGTGAGAACCATCACCATCGATCGACCGGGACCGCTTCACGGCGTCTCGATCAGCATCCACCAGTGCGGGACGGGCTTACCTCCCGACCGCCAGGGCATGGCCCCGGCGAGCTGCTCGACGTGGCTCCGCTTCGATTCTGCCGGCCCTAGCGGCTGGTGGCGTCCGATGCTGCGGAGCCAGCACAAGATCCGCGCATGGCTCGACACCGTCTCCGAGGTGGTGGACGTGGTGCAGGGCTGCGACCTGTGGATGCCTGCCGTCGAGGTGACCCCGTGACCGACGCCGAACGCATCGAGCAGATCCGCGACCACTGCATCATCTGGGACAACCAGGACGGACTGTGGCTCCTCGAGCGCCTCGCCGCCGTCGAGCGGGAGCGGAACGCCTACAAGGGGATCTCCGACACCTACCTCACCGAAGCCGGACTTCGCACGAAGGAGCGCGACGAAGCCCGCGCCGAGGTCGAGCGGCTGCGCCGGGAGCTCGCCGCCCTCGACAAGGAGAAGCCATGAACCTACACGACATCAACCCCCCGGAAGGCTGGAGCGAGGCACCGGCCGCCAGCCCTGACCGCAGGGACTTCATCCACAACAGCGGGCGCGTGCTGCGCTGCCGCGCGATGGACGGCGGCAAGGTCGCCTGCCGGTGGGAGCGCGGGCTGATGATGCTTCGCGCGGCCGACCTCCTGCACTGGATGGCGACCACATGAGCCTCCTCCTCGCATGGGCGCTCATCGCCCACTACGACCGGGTCGGCTGGCCCGAGCCCGACTGCCCCGAAGACATCGACGACGAGGTCGATGAAGGACTCAGCCATGAGTGAGAAGCTGACGATCGAGCGGGTGCGCGAGCTTACCCATGCCGGTGATGTGGAGTGCTCCGTCTGTGGGCTCAACCACGATGGGCGCTGCCCATACGCCCTGAACACGAACCCTGGCCGCCTCGTGGCCGAGCGTGACTCCACGATCGCCAACCTCGCTCGTCTCGTGCTGGAGCAGGCCGAGCGCATCGCCACGCTTGAGGGGCTGCTGCGCGAGACGGAGTGGTGCTCCGATGGGCTGGGCGGTGGGTGGTGCCCATTCTGTGAAGAGCCGCCCCCACACCACGCCGACGACTGCCGCCTGGCTGCGGCGCTGGAGGCAGCACCGTGAGGACCTGCGGCCACGACGGCGGGGGCTACATCCTCCGCGACTACATCAAGGCGCCCACCATCTGCACCCGACCCGCCGGTCACGACGGCAAGCACTCCTGCGAGGTCCCCGTCAGGAACCACGCCGGGGAGCCCCTCGCCCTCGTGGCAACCATCGTCTGGGGCCCGAGCCGGAAGCTAGGGACGTGACCTACGCCCAGATGCGAGAAGCCATGCGGCGACTGCGAGCTGGCGAAGACCAGGACACCGTCGCCAGCAGCTACGACAAGACCTGGAGGCAGCTCTACATGCTCCTCTACAAGCACTACAACTTCTCCGCTCGAGAGGCCGGCTGCGGCAAGACCCCAGGACCCAAGCACGGCGCCACACGCATGGCCAGGCTCAACCCCGACGACGTCCGCACCATCCGACAGCGGGTCAGGGAAGGGGAGACACCGAACGCCATCGCCCAGGACTACCCAGTCTCCGGCGCTGCCATCCGCGCCATCCTGCGAGGCAGGACCTGGAAGCACGTCGCCTGATCCACCCCGCGTGTTACCCTAAGGGTACGAAATCCCTCCGGAAGCAGTTCTCAGCCGTGACGGGGTTTCCCCTCTGATCCACATGGATCACCCCTGGATCACCACTGGATCACCCCTCTATGCCCCACCAGCAGGGCGTTTCCGGGGGGCCTGATCCACTGATCCAGCCGACCCACCTCCCCAGAGGGGCTCGGAAGAAGTTGCATATAGCCGTGGCTACTGGGTGGTTATCCACAGCCCAGAACCACCCGCGAATCCCCTCCAGCTGCAGCTCGAGAGGACTTATCCACAGTGTAGACGTGGCTATATGCAAGTTGTTGGGTCGCGTATAGAACCCTCTTCTAGTGGATCAGTGGATCACCCCCTACTTAGATAGGCTCTACGAGGGAAAGGAGAGGTGATCCACACCCTGATCCACTAGTGATCCACCTGGATCAGGGCCTGTCCCCATAGGCTGAGGGGGTGCTTCCTCGCCCGATCGATAGGCAGGGACTACCGTAGAGCCACCAGAACCTGTAGACATGGCTCCAACGGACAGGGTTCGGAGAGGGGTGATCGTGCGACCGCTCGTGGAAGAGATGCTGCCCCTGCAGGTGGCCCAGCTTGGGAGGCTCGCGGCGGGAACCAACCGCGCCAAGGTCACGGCCACCATCGACGTCGTGGAGCTCGGCCTGAAGATGAGAGTGCGGATGGACCTCGAGCGGAACCTGCTGTCCCTCGACCTACCCGGACTGGGATGGACCACCCTCGGCTACAGGCGACACCTCGTTGAGTGCCACCTACCCCATGGCGGAACCGTGGCCGCCTTCCAGGTGCAGTGCCCATGCGGACGCTTTGCGGGGACCGTATACCTGCAGCGGACCGGCGAGCTCGGCTGCCTCGACTGCACCAAGGCGACCTATGGACGGGGAGTCGTGTCGCGCCGGCTGGGGGTAGCGAAGCCCAGGAGCCAACTCCAGGCCGGCGAGCTGGGGCGCGTGGTGACCGCGGCGATGTCCGGGCACCGTGGAGCTCGAGCCGCCCTCGAGGACGAGGGGATGCTCCCGCGGCGGACCATGCCCTCGCTGAAGAAGGAGCGCGACCTCGAGGTGCGCTTCACCGTCCGCCCGCTGACCAAGAGCCCGAAGCTCCACGACCACCTGGGGGAGGAGGCGCTGCCCGAGCAGTACCGGAACAGCTACGTCAAGCCCGAGCGGCTCCGCCAGCTCTGGGGGCGGCAGGGGGAGGAGTAGTGCGCGTCGCCATCGACCTGAACAGCACCCTCGGCTCCCACCCGCTCAGGTGCTGGGGGTGCGGCGCGTGCCAGTCGTCGCCCTTCGGTAGCCTCCGCCTATGCTTCCGCTGCTGGTCCCTGTGGACCATCGACTGCGAGGGCGAGAACCTCGAGGCCAAGCGGGCCTGGATGGCCGAGGTCAGGGAGAGGAAGGGCCCGCCCCCGAGGGAGCAGTAGGCTATGCTCCCCACGGCGAGCCGAAGCTGAGGGTTATCGCCTGATTCGCGCAGGGGACTCTCCCCTGAACCTTCCCTCGGCGCCCCTTGTTCGCCACCCCCTGACCTCCGCCGGGACTCGACCTGCACTTCAGCAGCCCGGTGGGGGTCAGAACTCCAGCGCCTGGAGCCAGTCCACGCTGACGGCTCGGTGCCCGACGACGACCGCGTTCTCCTCGAGCCACTCCGCCGAGAGCGATGCCGTCCCTCGAGTCGGCCGCCCGCCGGCCGCCTTGATGGCGGCGAGCTCGTGGTAGAGCCTCGCCATCCCGTTGCCCATGCCCCAGTCCCCCCAGGTCACGAGGTGGATGCGGTCGCCGAGCATGAGCAGGACGAAGGCGTAGCCGCCCATGTCCTCCCACAGGTCGAAGGCGCGCGCCTGGTGCTCGTGGAGCTGGGAGAGGATGTGCCAGCGAGCCTCCGAGGTCTGCTTGGCCTCGAAGAGCACCGCCACCTGCTGGGACGTGGAGCGCAGCAGCCCGTGGTAGTCGGGCTCGGCCTCGTCGGCGAAGATGACCCTGCCGTCCTTCCCGCGGACCACGCGCGGGTTGGTCTTCTGCACGTAGCAGGCGCCCTGCTCCCGGTAGCGGCGGTGGAGCAGCCGAAGCATCTCCTCGAGCTCCATGCCGCGGTTCGCGTGCGTCGCCGACTTCGGGCTGGGCTGGGGAGGGGCGTTGACCGGGACGTAGGCCGGCGCAGGCCGGCGGGGCGGCCGGCGTCGTGCACGTGCCGCCAGCCGCTCGAGCGAGACGTTCCGCGCGTAGCTGGCGCCGGGCAGGCCGGCGAGCTTCGCCAGCTGGCTGCGGTCGCCTTGTTCGAGGGCCTGGTTGATGCTGTCGAGGTGCTGCTCGAGGAGGTCGTCCATCCGGCGATGGTACTCGCCCGTGGGCCAGCCGTCCTGCGCTGCGCTACCATGGCCTCTGATGTTCGACCCTTCCGACAGGCAGATGGACTTCGCCCTGGTGGCGCAATGGTGCTACCGCCGCGGCTGGGTGATGCCCGCCGACTGGGTGCTGCGCGCAGGGAACGAGCCCGACCTCGAGGACAAGGATCCCCTCCCGCAGATGGAGGACCCGCTGACGATGTCGGAGTGGAACGCCTGGCTCGAGGACGACGACTTCTGGGGCTGGTGGCAGACCCAGGCGCCATGGACGCAGGAGCTCGACCGGGTCGCCGTCGCCGGCCTCGACCACCTCTTCTGGTCCGGGCTCGGCCGAGGCATGGCGATGGGGGAGAGCTACGCCTTCAGCACCTACGCCAAGATGAAGAGCGACGAGGCGATGATGGGCAAACTCGACAGCGCCACGGGGGCCCTGCAGGACTGGCTCACCCAGAGGGTGAACCCATGGACGGCGAAGGAGTAGCGTCGTGACAGCGTAGCGACGGGGTGCTACCCTCCGGGCCAACAGCGAGGAACAGCATGGAGAACGTCGACATCCTGGGTGGCTCGAGCGACCTGGCCAACGAGATCCTGGGGGAGGCTCAGGCGAGGCTCCGGGCACAGCGCCCTGTCCAGGACATCGACCCCGAGGAGCAGGACTTCGTCATCGATCAGCACTACCTGATCGAGCTCGCCAACGAGTTCATGACAGGTCGACTGCCCGACCCCAGCGAGGCCGACAACTGGACCGGGCACCGCATCTACCGCTTCTCCTGGGATGCCGCTCTCTCCAACCTGCTCGGCAAGGTGCTCCCGATGGGCGTGCACTTCATGCTGCACAACGCCCTGAAGCACGGCATCGACGCCCACTCCAAGGTCCAGACCAACGGCAACTGGGTGCTCCACCGCTACGCCGCGGTCTACAACGACCGGGAGCGGTACAAGACCACGGGCATCGAAGGCGAGTGGGAGGTCCGGGTCGGCGGCGGCCGGAAGATGACCGCCCGCTCGCACCCCAAGCGCCGGAAGCGGCTGCGCGAGCGGTTCCTCGTGGTGCACTTCGAGATCATCGACACCTTGGGCAACGAGGACCTGCTCTACGAGAACGGTCGCCCGGTGGGCACGCAGCCCAACCGCGCCGCCCTCCCCAAGGAGGTCATCGACCTGCTCACCCGTGCCGCCACGGCAGACCACGCGGTCGCCGGGGCCAGCCAGCTCGCCGAGGAGAACGCGGAGCTGCGCTCCCAGGTCGCCGACCTCGCTGCCAAGATGAACGACATCATCGCCGCGCTCCCGCCCAGCAAGCGGAAGAGCCTGACCACGAAGGCGCCGTCGACCCCGGAGGACGAGGGCTGATGCCTGTCTTCCGCCGCAAGACGCTGAAGAGCATCAGCCTGCAGGAGCAGGCGTTGCAGCGCAGCATCGACCCTGGCCTGATGGTCAAGGTGCACAAGGCGGTCGCCGTCTACGGTGTCGCCGGTCCCGACTACCTCCTGGTGGAGGCGACGGCGTGCGGTGAGACCGTGGTGATGCAGGCAGCGGAGGACCCTGCGGCTGTCATCGCCGCCGTCCAGCAGGCTGGCGCGAGGCTTCACCGGAAGGTGCAGGAACTGAAGGGCCCCGCGGGGGCCGAGGAGTAGCAGGATGGCCATCGACTACAGCAACGGCTTCGGCGGGCTCGAGGAGTTGAGCAAGGCGCAGGGCAGCGCCATCGTGGCGCTCGCCCGGAAGCAGGCCTACGACTTCTACCTGCAGTCGAAGGACCTGTCGGCTCGGAGCGTGAAGCTCGCCGGCGTGAAGGTCGATGGCCGGACCCTCGATGCGCTCATCCGGAAGGGCTACCTCGTCAAGGTCGCCACGGGCGAGGACACCATCCGCTTCCGCATGGCGTCGGCGGTCTCGCGTGAGCTCGGGGTGCTCATCGCCGACGAGGGCTGACCGTGGCGCAGGTTCGTACCTACCGGAAACTGCTCGCGAACGTGTCGGGCGGGTCGGTCGACATGAACGTCGACGGCTCGAGCACCGACGTGGTCTTCCACCAACAGGCCTCGAACCGCGGGCAGGTGGTGACCATCGACGAGGTGCGGTTCGTCTTCCGGTCGACGGGCATGGACCTGTCGACCACGGAGGTACAGAACTTCGGTGCGGTGGGCGCTGCCCTGACCACCGGTCTCCTCTTCCAGGCGGACATCGGCGACAACAACATCAACCTCTTCTCCGAGGTGGTCACCCGGATGTCGGACCTCTGGCGCTACTGCGAGGAGGACGTGGTCAACATGGTCGACGGCTACCCGTCCAACGTGGACCTCGCCGTCTTCCGCTGGGTGCCGACCCGGCCGTTGGTGCTCACCTGGAACCAGCGGGCCCAGACGACTGCGGACCGCATCACGGTGACGGTGCAGGACGACCTGACGAGCCTCGACCACTTCCAGGTCCAGGTCATCGGAGAGGAGCGGCTGTAGTGGTCGCTGCCTCGCTCGGCAACATCCTCGCCGTGCCGGGGCAGTTCATCTGCAGGCTCCCCATCGCCGACGAGCAGGGGAGGCTCCGGGCGTTCAACACGCCCTTCGACGAGCAGATCCTGGCGCTCGACGACTTCACCTCGCCGGGTGTGGAGACGGTCGGGCACCTGAAGCCGCGCCAGATCGGGGACACCACGGTGGCCACGGCGGCGCTCTTCTGGCTGGTGTACACGGCATCGGACCCGCTGAAGGCGCTCATCGCCGCCAACGACGACGACGCCACCGACAGCATCTTCCGCCGCATCAAGCTCTTCAACGATGGCCTGCCGCCCCAGCTGCAGCGGAGGCTCGAGCGGTCGAACCGTCGCGAGCTCATCTTCGCCGACACCGGCGCTGGCATTCGGGTCCTGACCGCGGGCGGCAAGGGTCACGGGCGGTCGTTCACCTTCCAGATCCTGATGCTCGACGAGTTCGCCTACTGGCGGCATCCGGAGGCGGTGCACGCCTCGCTGCAGTCGACCCAGCACGACGGCCCCTACCGCCGGACTTGGTACATCTCGACGCCGAACGGGCCAGGCAACCTGTACGCGACGAAGATCATGGCCATCCGGAAGGCGTGGCAGTCGGGCGACCCGAGCGTGCGGTTCCGCTTCTTCCGCTGGGCGGACCACCGGAAGTACCAGTCCGCCTTGCCGGAGGGGTGGGAGCCCGACGACGACGAGCTCAAGCTGGCGGAGACGCACCTGCATGTGCCGCTCTTCCCTGGCGAGGACAGCGAGAAGGTCATCCGTGCTCGAGCCCTTCGCCAGCTCGCGTGGAGGCACGAGAAGATCTACGGGGTGAAGGGCATCGGGGAGAGCAACTTCCGGCGGGAGTTCCCGCTCACCGTGGAGGACGGGTTCAGCGTCTACGAGGGCGCCTGGTTCGACGTGAGCTACCTCAACGAGGTGCTCGCCGAGGTGAGCCCTGGGATGACGGGCGAGGTCCGCATCTACAAGAAGCCACAGCCGGGCATGGCCTACGCCGCGGGGGTCGACCCGGCGTGGTGCAACGGGGGCGACGACGCCGTCTGCCAGATCCTGGACGAGTGGGGCGAGCAGGTGGCGGTGGTGAGCACCAACTTCGGCGGGGAGGACCGCTTCGCCTACGTCGCTGCCGCCGTGATCCGTCGCTACAAGGCGCTGACGCTGACGGAGGGGAACCCCGGTGGTGCGGGGAAGACCGTGCTGAAGATCTTCCGGAAGGAGGGCGTGCGGCTGGCCTCGACCTGGGACCCGGCGACAGGTCGGGCGGCCGGCGACTGGACGACCGGGAAGGGGAACAAGAACGACGGCTACGCCCACCTCCGGCAGGTGGTGAACGGCGACGGTCTCACCCTCGTGGACCCGCAGACCATCGAGCAGATGATGCACATCCGCGAGGAGGACGGGAAGCTCGAGGGGCAGGACGGCTACCACGACGACCACCCGATGGCGCTGATGCTGGCGGAGCAGGCGCGTCAGATGCTGCCGACCAGGAAGGAGCGGTCGCAGGCGTTCCGTCGGAAGCGGCGGGCTCGGCCGAGCCCGTTCACTGCGCTCGACCCGACTACGCGGTCAGGTGTACGAGGACGCTGACGGCACCGGTGGGGGCGGTGGTGCCGGAGGTCCCCTTGTCGGTGACGCAGGCCATGGCGAGACCGTTGGCCAGGGTCCATCCCACCTTGTTGCCCCACTCGATGGTGGAGTTGGCCGGGCAGGGGAAGAGCCACTCGGGGGCGGTGGTGCCGTTGGTGACGGCGGCGGTGGCGTCCCAGACCCTGACGTAGACCTGGGCGGAGTCCTCGTTGACGATCTTCACGAGGTAGAACGTGGTGCCGGTCTCGTAGACGACGGTGTCGGCGAGCGCGGTGTCGGCGACGTCGGTGTCACCGATGAGGGTGGGCAGGGTGCGCGAGGTCGAAGCCATCTACTTCATCACTCCGGTGATGCCGAAGTTGCCGCCCGAGGGGCTGGTGGTGCCGGCGGTGCCGGCCTCCTGCACCGCTCGCCAGGTGACCCCGGTGGAGAACTGGAAGCCCTGGGTGCAGGTCACGACGTGCCTCTCCCCGTTGGGGACCTTCAGGATGAGGACCGGGTCGTCGGAGGCGGAGGCCTCGGTCACGTCGTAGACCTTGGCGTAGTTGGCCTGGGAGGCAGCGTTGTTGATGTCGAGCGAGTAGAGCTTCGCGGCCCCGCCGTAGAGGTCGGAGTCTGCTGTGGTGCTCGCGGCGGTCTGATCCGCGATGCGAGTGGTGAAGCCATCGGGGTTCGAGCGGGTCAGTGCCATGGGCGCAGCCTATCATGCGCTTCGCGACGCTGTTACGATGGGCGCGATGGACCCATCGACCTACGACTTCGAGAACGACAAGCTCCCGCCGAAGGACGTGCTCGAGCAGGTGGTGGCGCACGATGCCCGCATCCGCGAGCACCACGCGAACTGGGCGCTCTTCGACGCGATGTACAACACCGAGTTCTGGGAGCACATCCAGGGCGCGGAGACGGCTCGGGCGACCGAAGGTGGGTTGTCCCTCTCGTCGACCTTCACCGACCGCATCGAAGTGAACCGCGTGAAGCCGGCGGTGTCAGCCTACCTGGCGTCGCTCTTCCCGCGCGCCCTGCAGGCGACCTTCTTCGCTGACCCAGCTGGCCACGGCGACCCGTCGAAGGCCCAGCTCGTCATCGAGCGGTGGATCAACACGTCCGGGTCGAAGGCCGACATCAGCGATGGCTCGAGGCAGACCCTCATGTGGGGGATGTGCGGGTCGAAGGTCTTCCACCGTCCGGGGACAGCGAGCGCGCTCGACCGCGTGGAGCTCCGCATCTTCCCGCGGTGGGAGTTGGTGGTCGACGACAAGGTCCACCACCGGAAGGACCAGCGCTTCATCGGGCACATCTACGACAAGCCGGTGCACGAGGTCGAGGAGGAGTACGACCTCAAGGGGCTCAAGGGTCAGGAGCAGCGCGACTTCCTGAGCAGCAACGACCCGGCGGGGGCGAAGACCTCGCACAAGCAGAACGAGCGCATGGACGAGGAGGCTCCGTCGGACGCCACCAAGTTCGTCCGGGTGCTCGAGCTGATCAACCTCGTCGACGACTACGTGGACAGCGAGAGCGGGCAGACCTTCAAGGGTCGGCTCGAGATCTACGTCTTCGGCCAGAACGGGGACGTCTACCGGAAGCCGGTCTGGCTGGGTCCGCTGCCCTACGCGAAGGCCGACGGGAGCCCGCGCCCGCACATCAACGCGCTGGTGTTCGACCACAAGGCGTCCTACCCGCTGCGCGGGCTGCCCTACGTTCGCCAGATCGCGCCCCAGCAGACCGAGCTCAACGTCTTCCGGTCGAAGAACGCGAGCGACGCGCGGCGGGACGCCCGCCAGTACGCCGCCCACCCGAAGGCGTTCAAGAAGAACACGCTCACCGACCTCGAGGAGGGGAAGGAGGGCGTGGTGCACGTGGTGCACGACGACTTCCCGCCGGCGTTGATGGACAAGGCCATCGTCCCCATCAGGAACGGCGAGGTGAGCCGGAGCATCATCGACCACGCCCAGAAGGTGGAGCAGGAGCTGCAGGGCCAGATGGTGCTCTCGCCTGGCGGTCGGATGGAGGTGAGCAAGGCGACCGCCTACGAGGTGCAGAACGTCGAGCGCTACTCCGAGACGGAGTTCGGTCGGTACGCCGCGGCGCGTGACGCCTGGCTCGAGGAGACCTACCACCTCGTCCTGCGGGCGGTCATCGCAGCGATGCAGGACCCAGGCGAGGCGGAGGCCGGTCAGTTCGACGACGTCGAGGCAGACCTCGCCCCGGTGGGCGCGAGCGACGACAGCGGTGACCAGCCCGAGGTGGACCTCGAGGCTGAGGTCGCCATGGTTCTCGAGGACGACGGGGAGGACCCCTTCGCCGAAGAGGAGCTCGAGGAAGACGAGCTCGTCGACGAGGACGAGCAGGACCTCCGCCCCCTCGACGAGGGCGAAGCGGACATGTCGCCCGAGGGACAGGTCGAAGAGGAGGAGGTCCTGCTTCTCGAGGCCTCGAGCACCGGGGTCGAGGTCGAGAAGGAGGGCGACCCGCTCCCGATGGTGGACGAGGAGGTCGTGCTCCCCGAGCAGGCGCTGATCCTCATCACCGAGGACCGCCGGCTCGTCGAGGTCTTCCCCCTCGACCTGGACGCAGCCTTCCGCATCGAGATCACCGAGGGCGGCCGGACGCCGACCAAGGAGGCCGAGGTCAAGGGCGCCATCGTGGCGCTGCAGCCCCAGATGCTCGAGATGTGGAAGTTGGCCACCGACGAGGCGGCTGGTCCCCTCCGGGTGTTCGGGCGGGAGTGGCTCCGCACCGTGGCGGAGCTGCACGACATGCCGCGCAGGCTGCACCCCGACTTCCTCTTCCAGCGGTGGGAGGAGATGCAGGAGGAGGAGCCCCAGGAGCCAGCTCCGGAGGCGCTCGAGGCGGCCGAGGCTCCCCCTGTCGAGGGGGAGAGCGGCGTTGGCCAGCACGCCCAGGTGCTGCAGATGGCGCTCGAGCTTCCGCCGGCGGACGCGATCAACCTGCTCATGCAGGCGTTCGGGAGCGACCCGCAGATCGCCCAGATGCTGCAGCAGGTGGGTGCGATGCCGCCGGAAGCCCAGATGGAGGGGCTCCAGGCCATCGTAGGCGCCATCGCCGAGATGCTGCAGGGTGCCGCGGAGTCTGAGATGGCTGGTGGCGGCATGCCGCCGGCCCCCAACGGGATGATGTAGGAGGTCCCCCGTGCCCAGTTACACCTTCACGTGCATCGGCGGCCACGACGTCGACCGCTTCTTCCAGCGACCCGCGCTGCGTCCCAAGGCGGTGCCCTGCCCGACGTGCAAGGGCGACGCCTACTACCGCCCGACCACCTGGACCGCGCCCGAGCCGGAGACCAAGCAGGAGGGGAAGGTGCTCTGGCGTGGGAAGCCGCCCTCGATGGCGCTGAAGCCCTTCCGCTGCCAGGCGTGTGAGCACGAGGAGATCATCGACATCGACTTCGATGCCGGCGAGACCACGGACCCGCGCCCCTGCACGCAGTGTGGTGGCGAGGCGCTGGTGCAGTTCCCCAAGGTGCCGCGCGACGAGCTCCTCCGGCGCGAGGTCGAGGACGGCGGCTACTACGACAACGGTCTGGGTCAGTGGATCACGGACAAGAAGCACCGCGCCGCGGTCTGCAAGGCGAAGGGCCTCATCCCGGTCGACGGTGACATCGACACGCGGGCCTTCGCTCGAGCCGAGCGGCAGCGCCACCTCGACGACGAGGCCATCATCTCCAACTACGAGGACGAGCTGGAGAACCACCCCAAGTTCCGCAAGTACCGCGAGATGCGGGACAAGGGCGCGTATGATGAGCTCCTCGCGGACCCCCTCGATGGACAAGGAATCTGACCATGGCTCGCCCGATGCCCGTACCCGCCGAAGCTGTCCCCATGGGTGGCGGCGGCCCGCCTCCCCCGATGAATGCCGGCAACCTCCCCCCCGGACCGGGGGCTCCTCCGCCGGGTGCACCTGCCCCGCAGGACGTGGCTGCCGCGGAAGCGGACGCCGGCCAGGCTGAGATGGAGGCGGTGGCGAAGGCCGCGCCCCACCCGAAGGAGCCGTACCCGCTCAACCGGATCAAGGCGCTGGTGGACGCGGTGAACGACTTCATCGACGCGCTCGAGGTGGGCCTCCCTCCGCTGGAGTGGGCTCCGCCGAGCGACGTGAAGACCTGGGCGCAGCCGCTGCCGCCCGAGGTGTTCCTGCCGATGTTCGCGATCTTCAAGCTCGCCGCGGACAGCGGGTTCGGGGACAAGTACCCCTACGACCTGCAGAAGCTCGAGACGCCGGGAGGCCTCGCCGAGTGCGTGGGGCTGATCAAGAAGATGGCGAAGGACAAGAAGCTCATCGAGGCGGCGAAGGGCATGGAGGGCGGTGGCCCTCCGAACCCGGACCTCGAGGAGAACGAGGCCCCGCCTCCTCAGGAAGAGCCGCCGGACGAGGTGCTCGAGGCGGTCTGAGCCCACTCGCCCAGGTCGATGCCATCGCGGCGCAGGCGCTCGAAGTCCTTGACCTCGACCTTGACCACGGTGCGCTCGCCCTTGCGGTTGAACAGGGGCACGACAGGCTTGCCGACGAGCCCCTCGGGGGCAACGTCAGTCCAGACGGATTGGAGGTGGCCACCCGCTACGTCAGCGATGGCGGCGCGCAGGGTGCCCACCACCCGGTTGCCCCAGGTCTTGAACTTGGATGTCACCCACAGCGGCACGACCTCCAGGCCCAGCTTGTCGGCGACGTCCTCGACGTTCTCGCGGTCCAGCCACCACTCGCCGACCTTCACGTCGAAGAGGATGAAGCCCTGGTCCGGGCGGTAGTTGCCGCCGCCCTTCTGGATCTTGGCGCCGTAGCCCTCGCCGTAGAGCGTGACCGGGCCGTCGAAGAGCGCGGGCAACTTCTCCCGCAGACCGAGCGCCTCGATGGCGTCGAGCAGGGTGGCGGGGATCTGGGCTCGGTCGGTACGACCGCCGACGGCGTAGCTCAGGGCGGGCAGGTTGCCTGAGTCGTCGGGAGGGTCGAAGGCCAACCCGATGCGGATGTTGGTGCCATCGACCTTCTCGGTCCACTCCCACTCGCAGTCGAGCAGGTACTCCAGCTCCGGGCGGGCGAACTCGCCGAGCAGGAAGCGGCCCTTCTGGTCGCGCTTGAAGACGCTCTGGATCTTGTGGTACTCGCGCATCACGGGTCCTCGGTCGGTGTGTTGGGAGCGCGCGCCTCGACCCACGCGAGCAGGACCCGGAAGGCCTCGGCGCGCTGGGCGGCCTCGTCTGGGGCGGTGCCGAAGAAGTCCGTCACCGTGAAGTTGGCAGTTTCCGTCCCCGTAAGTAGTGGTGTCGCCACCGGCCTGAAGAGCCCGAGGAGCGAGTAGAGGACCGGCACCGCCACGCCGCGCCAGCAGCCCTCCAGCGGCTGGGCGGGAGGCCGGAAGACGGCGACGAGGAGCTCGGCCTTGTAGATGCCGCAGGACTCCGTCGCGGACGCCTGGTAGGGCCGGCGGTAGAGCCGCGCGCCTGGCACCAGCTCGTGGAGCCTGAGGTGCCACTCACGGCGGACGAAGAGGATCTCAGCTGGGGGTTCCCAGTAGGTCTCGTCGTCGGTGGGCTCGGTGAAGGGGAGCTGCTCAGTCGTCACAGGGCACTTCCCAGGAGTCCTGGTCGATCCGGTAGCGGTCGCCGAAGCCCTTGCGCTTGCCCTCCGCGCAGGCCACGACGCGGTCCTTGATGCGGTCGTAGATGTGGGCGTTCTCGACCCCGTGGTTCTCGGAGATGAGGTGCGCCGCGTCCTTCGCCGCCTGGATGGTCGCGAAGTTGCCGACGTGGTCATCAGCGCCACCGCTTGGGTAGTAGGTGTCGAAGACGAAGAGCTGGTAGCGGTCAGCCTCGAGCGCTGCTCGCACCTTGCCTGGGCACAGGGCGTCCACGAGGGGCTCGGGGATGGGCTCCCGGCAGCCAGAGCAGATGTGGCCACCGTAGGCGTCGTGCTTCAGGTTGGCGCCCATCAGTTCCACCAAGGGAAGCACACGACCTTCTCGTCCTTCTCGACGGTCTCTCTGGCGACACCCATCGGCGTGCCATCCCGGCCCCGACGGGCCCCCTCGGGGCTCATGGAGACGAAGTCGCCAGCCCAGATCTTCTCCGCGGCGCGCGCGCTCCGGGTCATGTTGAGGGGTTCGGTCCCGGTGCTGAGCCCTCCCACCGTGTTGGTGTAGAGGACCTCGGCGTTGGGGTCGAGGATGGCGGAGGTGGGCTCCGGAGCCGGCGGCAGGCGGTCTTCGAGTTGGCGCACGGCTGGCGTGGCGAACAGGGCGGCGATGAAGCCGAAGAAGCCTCGGCGGCTGGGGCGGGTCATCGTCTCGGGTCCTCGGGTGCGGGGTCGCCGCTCGCGGCGGGGTCGGGGAAGTTGTTGCCCTTGGTGATGCCGCAGCGTCCGGTTGGAGGGGGCGCTGGAACGATCGGGGGCGTGGGGTAGGCGTCCCACCAGGCGCAGTGGGAGCCGAGGCAGACCCCCGGCGGGGTGGCAGGTCGAAGCAGGCGCGCGGCAGCGAAGATGGGGCAGATCTTGCTCACGGCTTGAGCTCCTCGAGCAGCGGCTCCGGCACGCGCAGGACCTTGCCGGCCTCGACCTCGTGGTGGCCCAGGTAGGGCTCGATGGTGTGGCCCTCGTAGTCGTCGCCCCACTTCTTCCAGATC
>JAAEPF010000069.1 GCA_024222295.1 Actinomycetes bacterium | reverse complement strand
TTCGACGACGACCTCGTCTTCGAGATCGACCAGCTGCCCCGCACGGGCGCCGCCGACGTCGCGCCCTGGGCCGGCAACTACTGGCCCACCTACCAGGACAACATCAACTACCGCTGGGACGGCGACAACCCGAGCCCCTCGGAGAAGTACGGCGAGGCCTTCGGCGTCGAGAACATCACCGACGCGGTCAGCCGCCACCACGGCATCGACTCCCGCAGCAGCTCCAAGGCGTGCACGGAGAGCAGCGAGTGTGACAGCCAGCTCGGTGAGGCCTGCGCCAAGCGCACCGGCGCCGAGACCGGCCGCTGCATCCCCACCTGGTTCGGCATCTGCCACGCCTGGGCCCCCGCCGCCATCCTCTACGAGGAGCCCCGCGAGCCGGTCACCCACAACGGCGTGACCTTCAAGGTCAACGACATCAAGGCCCTGCTCACCCTCGCCAACGAGGACATCGAGACCAAGTTCGTCAGCACCCGCTGCAACGACGACGACGGCCGCGACGAGATCACCTACGACGAGTTCGGTCGCCCCTCCGAGACGGGCACCTGCATCGACACCAACCCGGCCACCTACCACGTGCTGCTGACCAACTACCTCGGCATCCGCCAGGAGAGCTTCGTCGAGGACCGCACCTTCGACGACGAGGTGTGGAACCAGCCCCTGCGCGCCTACCGCGTCACCAAGCTCGAAGAGGTCACCGCCGCCGAGGCCAACGCCCTGGTCGGCGTGAAGCCCACCGGTGGTGTGAGCGAGGAGATCAGCGGCCAGCTGGCGCAGAACCAGTGGCAGCACCTCGGCCCCTTCGCGGTCGAGGCCGGCGCCAGCGTGCGCGCCGAGATGACCGGTGACGGCGACGCCGACATCTACGTGCACTTCGCCGCCCAGCCCACCACGGGCAGCTACACCTGCCGCCCCTACACCGGCGGCAGCAACGAGCTCTGCGAGCTGACCGCCCCCGAGGGCGCCACCCAGGTCTTCGTCTCGGTCAACGGCTACGCCCAGAACAGCAACTTCGAGGTCAAGGTCAACGCCGGCGGCGCGATGGACGCCAACTACCGCTTCAACCCCAACGCCAAGCGCTTCTTCCACGTGCGCACCGAGGTGGACTACATCTCCGAGAGCCCGGCCAGCCAGGACGGTCACCTGGGCGCCAACATCGACCGCTACACCCACACCGACCGCTACGAGTACGTGCTCGAGGCCGGCCAGGACGGCAAGCTGCAGGGCGGCGAGTGGCTGGGCTCCAGCAAGCGCGCCCACCCCGACTTCCTGTGGCTGCCCATCTCCACCCGTGAGAGCGGTCGCATCGCCGGCGGCAAGATCAAGTTCAGCGACATCCAGACCATCTACAACCTGTCCATCGGCCAGGAGGGCCCCACGGTCGAGAACAAGAGCGGCACGGTCACGCGCAACCAGTGGAGCTACTACGGTCCCTTCGAGGCCAAGGCCAACACCCGCGCCACCATCACCATGACCGGCACCGGCGACGCCGACCTCTACGTCCGCAGCAACGCGCAGCCCACGGCCGGCGCCTACGACTGCCGCCCCTACAAGAACGGCAGCAACGAGAACTGCTCGGTGGCCGCCGGCGGCATCTTCTACGTGGCCGTGCACGGCTACGCGGCGCGCAGCACCTTCAACCTGGAGATCACCTACACCCCCGCCGGTGACGGTGGCGACCCGGTCGACCCCGACCCGGTCGAGG
>JAAEPF010000068.1 GCA_024222295.1 Actinomycetes bacterium | reverse complement strand
TGGTCTTGCCCCGATTCGCCGGACACGTTGGTTATGCTGCGACCGTCAGATGGTCACAGCCTGAATGCTCAAACTCAACTGGGCTCATGAGGCCCAGGAACGAGTGCTTCCTGACGCCGTTGTAGAACCCACCGATGTACTCGTGGACCGCCAGCCGCACCCCTTGGCGGGTCGGCCAGGGTCGCCGATGGACCAGCTCCGTCTTCAGCGTGGCGAAGAACGACTCCACGCACGCGTTGTCCCAACAGTTGCCCTTCCTGCTCATGCTGCACTTCATCTCCAGCTCCGCCAGCGCGTCTTGGTACTGGCGGCTGGCGTATTGGCTACCGCGATCCGAGTGATGGACCGCCTCCTGCCCCAGCTCGCGCTGGCCGACCGCCATCTCGAGCGCGCCGAGCACCAGCTCGGTCCGCATGTGGTCAGCCATCGACCACCCCACAACCCGGCGGGACCAGAGGTCGATCACCACCGCCAGGTACAGCCAGCCTTCCCAGGTGCGGATGTAGGTGATGTCCGCCGCCCACAGCTCGTCCGGGCCGTCCGGCTCGAAGTCGCGTTTGACGAGGTTCTCCGCAACCGGCATCGAGTGCTCCGAGTCAGTCGTCGCCTTGAAGCGACGAGGCCGGCAGCCTTGAAGGCCTTCCTCACGCATCAGCCGCGCCACCCGCTTCCGCCCCACGCGCTGCCCGTCGGACTGGAGGTCGGCGAGGACGCGCGGGCTACCGTAGGTGCCTCGGCTTCCCTTGTGCGACGCGGCGATCTTCTCCTTCAGGAACGCGTCCCGCTTGGCTCGCTTGCTCGGTCCACGCTTCACCCACTCGTAGAAGCCGCTGCGTGAGACCTGCAGCAGCCGGCACATCAAGGCCACCGGGTACAAGGCCTTCTCCGTCAGGATGAACGAGAACCTCACTGGCTCTCCCTCACGAAGAAGGCCGTCGCTTTTTTTAGGATCTCGCGCTCCATCCGGAGGACGCGGTTCTCCTTGCGCAAGCGCCGGAGCTCCTTGCGCTCCTCCGTCGTCAACGCTCCCTCAGGGCCCCGACCCCCGTCGACGTCGGCCTGCCGGACCCACAGCCTCACGGCGGACTCGGTCAGGTCGAGGTCGCGGGCGATCTGGGCGATGCCGCGCCCCTCCGCCTCGTTAGCCTCCTTCCTGACCAGGGCCACGGTGTCGGCCTTGAACTCGTCGGTGAACTTCCTTCTCGCTCGCTTTCCCACGAAACCTCCTGTCGAGGCACCTTCGCCTCATCCGGGGTGTCCGGGAAACCGGGTCAAGTCCACTGGACGGACACATGTCTCTGCGCTGGGGCCGGAGCCTGTTCAGCGGGTTCCGGAAGGGGCTGCAGTCCGCGCTGATCTCCGGGGGCAAGCCCCTGGCCTACATCCCGCAGGCCAACGCCGCCGCCCGAGCCTTCGCCGAAGCCGCCGACGGGGTGCCGCTGAACATCCTCCTGGAGAGCCTCTTCAACCAATCGGTGACGGCCCACATCCTGGGCGGCTGTGCCATCGGAGAGGGTCCGGAGACCGGCGTCATCAACACCGACCACGAGCTCTTTGGCTACCCGGGAATCTACGTGGCGGACGCCTCCAGCATCCCCGCGAACCTCGGCGTGAACCCGAGCCTCACGGTGACGGCCATGGCCGAGCGCTGCATGAGCCGCATCCCACCAAGCTCCACGCAGGGGTAGAGCCCGTGTGTCGCCAGTCAATGCAACGTGTCAGGCCTGCTCCCGTACCCCTCCTCGTTCGGACCACTGTTCAGGAGAACACCCATGGCCTTCGTCGACAGCCTGCTCAGCTTCTTCCGCCGCCCCGCCGCCGAGACGGCCGCGGCCGTCCCCGAGGGCGCCTGCCCCAACTGCTGGGGCCACTACGAGTACGACGGGGTGGTGCGTGAGGCCATCCGCGACAAGCAGATCGACATCAACAACGAGCGGGCTTCCCGGGCCTTCATCGAAGAGTTCGTGGTCACCCGACTGGAGGGCGTTCGCCTGAAGAGTGCTGGCTGCCCCACCTGCAACACGGTGCGCGGCGGGCGCTGACCAGGCCAGGTGCTCTCGCCAAAGGTGTGTCGGCTGCTAGCATGCTCGAAGCCCGATGGAGGAGCCTTGATGTCCACCTCGAAATCTCGCGTGCTCGGCTGGGCGCTGGCCAGCCTCTTCTTCGTGTCGGCGAGTGAGGCCGCTCCGAAGGGAAAGCTCGACCGGACTCGGCGCGTGCAGCCCTCGACCCGAGGCGTAGCCGTGAAGCGCTCGCCCGTCGTTGCGAAGCCGGATGTGGTGCGTCGGTCGGTGCGCAAGCTCCTCCAAAGGTCGGCGAGCTTCCGGTCGCTGCCGGCCTCCGAGCGGCGCGCCCTTCGCGGGGGCATGGAGGTGGTCGGGCGCGCGGTGCTGCAGGCGGAGCTGCAGGGCCGTCCAGCAGGCTTCGCGCGCCGTGCGGACTTCCCGGACTTCGTCGCGGCGCTCATCCAAGGCACCTTCCAGGCGGTCGTCGACGCGTCGGTCGAGCAGATGAAGGCCTACGGCGATCTCGTCGATGAGGTCTCGGAGTCGGTCGATGAGTTCGGGGAAGAGGGGAAGCGTCCGAGCAAGCACCGCAAGAGGGCCCTCGCGAAGGCGCGCCGCAAGCTGAAGGCGCGCCCGCTGAAGTGGCCGCCCGACTGATCTGCGGGCGGCTCCGCCCCCCTACTCCAAGAGCGTCTGCCACCGCGCGTCGTTGTACACGTAGGCGCGGATGTCGGCGAGCGTCGTCTCCGTCGCCCACTCCATCATCGCCTCGTTGAGCTGAGTCCACGCAGGGTGCAGCGGGCACGGGTTGTTCGGATCGCACATGCCCCAACCGAAGCTGCAGCGATCGGGTTCGACCCCCTGACCGACCGCCTCGAGCACGTTGAGGAAGCTGATGTCCTCCGGCGGATACGAGAGCCTGAAGCCGCCGCCGTGCCCCTTGCGGGATTGGAGCAGGCCGGCCACCACGAGCTTTCGCAGCAGCTTGGAGATGTAGTGGGCCGGGATGTCGGCCGCGTCGGCGAGGTCCTTCGCCCGGGCGCCCACGCCCTCGGGCAGGAGCGCGAGCTGCGCCATGGCGCGCAGGGCGTACTCCGCTGTTTGGCTCACTCGCAATGAAGGTGCTCCTTTGGTCGGGCCCGGCTGGTCCCCATGGTACTCAAGAGATGCTCGTGTCCATCAAGAGGTCGCAATCCACGCGTCCAAAGGGAGCGCTACGAAGAGCACCGTGAGGTAGAGGAGCGAGTCGGTGAAGAGCCGCCGCGCTCGCCACGGCACCTCCGCCTCGCGCCAACTGGCCAGGGCGCGCGTCGACCAGACCGCTCCAGCGAGCAG
>JAAEPF010000067.1 GCA_024222295.1 Actinomycetes bacterium | reverse complement strand
GGCGCCCCGCGGCGGCATCGGGAGCAGCGGCATCAGGTACGAGGCCGCTGAGCTGAGCCTCGGCGACCGTCCGTTCATCGACGACCTGCGCCCGCCGGGGCTGCTCCACGCAGCCGTCCACCTCGCCGCCCATGCGCGGGCAGACGTGGTGCGGATCGACACCTCGGCGGCCGAGGCCGTCGAAGGCGTCGAGGCGGTGTACACCGCAGCGGATGTCCCCGGAGAACTCCGGGTCGGCATCATCCACACGGACTGGCCGGTGTTCATCCCCGAGGGTGGGCGCACCTCGTACCTCGGCGACGTGTTGGCCATCGTCGTCGCCGGCGACCGCGAGACCGCCCGGCGCGCTGCCACGCTCATCGAAGTCGGGTATGTGCCGCTGACCCCGTTCAGCGACCCGGTCGTCGCCGTGCGGTCCGAAGAGGGCGCCGTCTGGGATCTCGACGGCAACGTGCTGTCGGTGTCCACCTACGCGCGGGGCGACGCCGAGGCGGCACTCGCCGACTCGACACACGTGGTCGACGACATCTTCCAGACCCAGCGCATCGAACATGCCTTCGTGGAGCCCGAATCCACGCTCGCCGTCCCCTCCGACGACGGGTTGTACGTCTACTCGGGTGGCCAGGGCGTATGGGACGACCGCGACCAGGTCGCCTCCGTGCTCGGCATCGACTCCGACCGGATCACCGTCGAACTGGTGAGCAACGGCGGCGCCTTCGGCGGCAAGGAGGACATGTCGAACCAGGCCCAGACCTCCCTGGCAGCCTGGCTGCTGGGCCGCCCCGTCCGGTGCACGCTGTCGCGCGAGGAGTCTCTGCTCATGCACCCGAAGCGGCACCCGATCCGAATGGCCTACCGGGCCGGCTGCGACGCCGACGGGGTCCTGACCGGCCTGTGGGTCCGCATGATCGGCGACTCCGGCCCCTACGCCTCGGTCGG
>JAAEPF010000066.1 GCA_024222295.1 Actinomycetes bacterium | reverse complement strand
CCACGCCGTATCATGTCCGCCACGTCGACACCTACGCCTGCGCCACGGCCCGCATCGACCCCAACAGCGACGTCAGCACCGACGACCGCATCGACGCCAGCCTCGACGAGCCCTCAACCATTCACTGTCCTGACGCCTCGCTTAGGGCCGCTGGCGCGGGTGCCGTCTTCAGGCGCACCCTACGCTAGTGGGACCGCCATGTCATGTCAGGACACGCCTGCCTCGTCGATTTTTTCGTCTGCGGCACTGTCTGCATCGACGACAACATCGACGACAGCACGGACGGCAGCTGTGACGGCCGCATCGGCAGTGCCAGTTTTCGGGTGGCCGCCCACGGCGGCAGCCATGTCAGACTCGCCGGCGGCATCATCGTCTACGGTAACATGCGTACCACTGAACGTATCAGAGCAAATAGGTGGGACAAAATGCGTTGTACTTTTCAAGAGCGTGTCAGGGCAGTGCTGTGCACAGTACCCCATGGGCACCCACTGCGACACCCCGTGGGGCAACAACTACAGACCAGCGAAAACAGCCTCACAAGTAACACCTACGCCCACGACTACGGCGCCACCAACTCCAGACCCGCACGCAGCTCCGACACCAGCGACAGCGCCGGCCCCGAGTGCAGCCGAGACGTCAGCACCAATGACAGCAGCTCCGACGCCAGCATCGGCAGTGTCAGCATCCACGCCTGCCCCCTGGACGGCGACGTCAGAGCCGAAGGCAGCACCGACGTCCCTGTCGACGCCCGCACCGACGCCAGCACTGACGACAGCTCTGACACCAGCACCTCCAGCGCCAGCGGCCGCCCCCACCACGCCGGCACCAAAGCCAAAGTCACAGGCAGCAGCGACGTCAGACCCGACACCCACCCCGACGTCAACAGTGAGGCCAGCACCGACGACAGCTCCGACGCCAGCACCGCCAGCGTCACCACCCACGCCCGCGCCTACGCCGGTACCCACGCCAGAGTTGCAGCCAGCATCTACGCCAACTCCGCCGTCTGCATCGACGCTCGCATCCATGGCAGCATCGTCCATAGCTTCGACACCAGCACTGCCAGCGGCAGCACCCACGCCCACGCCTACGCGGGCACCAACGTTGACACCAGCACCAACGCCGGCACCGAGCGCAGCCGAGACGTCATCGCCGACGACAACTCACACGCCAACCCTGCCAGATTCAGCACGCCCTGAGTCGTCCGCGGCGGCACCAAAGGTGGCACCCACGTCAGCCTACACGGCAGCGTTCGTGGAGCGTGTGTGGTTGGAGGTCATCGAGTGGTACAACGTGGTGTCACCGTCCACGTGGGCCACCCTGTGCGCCACGTACGTCATGCACTACTTCTTCATCGGCTTCCGCGACGAGTGGCGGCGACGGAGCGCAGCTACAGCGCGGCGGCGACGCCGACAGCGCGGCGGCGACGTCGACCGCAGACGCCCTCTAGGCCACCAGACGGCCGCCCAGGGCCGCCCTGGCATCAGCCCCCACACTGCCTCGAGCCCCGAGCCGACCTCCCTTCCAAAACCTGGCAGCACGCCAGCGGGGGCGGCTCCAGCCCCCCCGCACGGCACCACGCCTGCCAATCCTGTCATCGGCCCCCACACGGCCTCAAGCCTTGAGTCGACCCTCCCGCCAAAACCTGGTGGCACGCCAGCGGGGGCGGCTTCAGCCCCCCCGCATGGCACTACGCCTGCCATTTCTGTCATCGGTCCCCACGCTGCCTCGAGCCCAGGGGTGACCTCCCCGCCAAAACCTGGTAGCATGGCAGCTGGGCCAGCCTCGGCCGTCTCACATGCTCACACGCCTGCCCTGGAACCTGGCTCCCTCGCAACCTCGCGTGTTAGCACTAGCACTCCCAGCACTAGCACTGTGACTGTACGGGAGCACCTCGAGCGCTACCTCGGACCACAACCAGCCACCATCGGTTACCTCCGAGCCGTCAACCGTCGCTCGGCAGCTCGGATTCCACCGCGGCTCCACGCTGGCACCGAGGTTATCGTACAAGGCCAGGTCCACAACCCCATCAACGGCCTCCGAGGCATCGTACGAGGGCCGTCCAGGGAGTACCCAGGCCTCTGGACCGTCACGCTGCCTACTGGTGACACTGCCCACCTCCGCGGTTCCAGTTTGACCGTCCCAGCACCTCCGCTGCGTGCCGAGGTGCTGCCCACCAGTACAGGCATACTCACGAGGGCGCCAATCCAGGACCCCCAGCCTGCCCCCGCAGCGTACACAAGTTGCAGCAGTCTGGCGGCACGGCGTCCTGACGACACAGCGGCGGCACCCTGCAAGTCGGCCTCGCTGCCTGCCGCCAGCAGCCGCGATCAGACGGACAACACGGCTGGCCACGACGAAGGCCTCGGTGGCTCACGCGATGACGGTGACGACGACGGCCTCTTCCTCGGGGTACAGGTCGAGATCACCGCACCGACCAGCCCTCTGCGTGGATACATCGGCACAACCATCGACTTGTCTGGCGACCGCGTCGTGGTCCAGTTCACCGGCGGTCTCACCGTCGGTTGGAGCCGCTCCGATGTGACTCGCGTTCGCAAAGACCCAGGGCTTCAGCTGTCAGGCAGCACGCAGAAACTGATGCGGCGCCTCGACCAGTCGCCGCGCCCCTTCCCCGGGACTGCCCTGGAGCCCCTCCATGACATCCCAGAGGAGCCTGTCCCTGCTGACCTCCCGCCTGCCCCCTGGACGGAAATGTCTGTGGAAAAGACAAGTGCCTGTTGTTCACACCTGCTACACATGCGTAAAATCACTCACTCTGACTCT
>JAAEPF010000065.1 GCA_024222295.1 Actinomycetes bacterium | reverse complement strand
GCCCCGAGGGCGCGCACACCATGATCACAAACTTCATTTCCGTGCAGTGCTGCGCACGGGATCGGCTCGGAGGGGTCAACCTGACGCCGGTGTACGTCGCCTTCGGCGATGAGAACGTGACCGCCGACCCGGCAGCCCTCTCCCCAAACGTCTGGGTCAACAACCCAGAGCCAGCCGCGGGCGGGTGCGTAGAGGTGCAGCCGGGGACGACGGTGCGCTACGACCTCTCCGATCTGTTCCAGCATGGAGTCGCTCCGGCGCTGGTGCCGATCGAATACATGGCAGTCTACGCCGCCGCCAGCGGGGCCGCCAACAACGTCGCCGTACGCATCTGGCGCTCGTCAGGGAGGTAGAGATGGACTGGCTACTGCAGAACTGGACGACAGTGATCGCCGCGGCGCTGACGGTGGCGACCGTCATCACGAGAGTGACACCCACCCCACGCGATGACGCCGCGCTCGCCAAGGTGCGCGCGCTGCTGGGCAGACTGAGCATGCTCGAGCACCGCGACACCGGCCGGATGGTGAAGCTCCCGGGGGCCAAGCCAGCCCCCGGGGAGCGTCATCCCGACGACTGACCCTCGACCATGGCGGCGACGCGCCGCACGAGGTCGGGCACGTCCGCGTCGCCGTCGAGCTCCGGGTGCTCCTCGGTGACGATGTGTCCGGCTGCGCGCTGGAGCAGCGCCATCAGGTCTGCGAGCTGCAGGGTCACGAGCACCTCGGTGCGGTCCTGCTTCGAGACCACCATGCACGCACGCCCGTCCGTCGCCTCCATGGCCTGCCACCACGCACGGTAGACCTGGGGCGTCCCTTTGCCGACCTTGCATTCTATCCACCAGGGTGTGCCGGTGACGTCTGGCTCATCGGAGCCTGATCGGCGCTGGTATCCTCGTCGAGCTTCGGGGTACATCTCCCGGAAGATCTCAGCCACCTGCCTCTC
>JAAEPF010000064.1 GCA_024222295.1 Actinomycetes bacterium | reverse complement strand
CACTGGCTGACTCGTGGGCGCAGCGGCGGAGGTCATCGTGAGCGACGTCTCCAATCCGTACCACGCCGGGGAGATCTCGGTGCGCGCAACCCTCCACGGAGAGATCCTGGATGCGGCTGCGTGCCTCGCCGACCTCGAACGAGAGACCCAGGCGGTCCTGGCGTCCCTCGGGCGGCTGGGCGCAGACCTGGAGCGTGCGCGGGGGATCGGTGCACCACCCGACCACCACCGACGTATGCGCCAGTTGCGCCGCCGCATCGAGGACCTCGTCGAGGGGGCCCGGGCGGCCCACAGCATGCTCGGGCCAGCCGCGGAGGAGCCATGATTCGCAGGGACTGCACCCCGTACCAGTCTCGACTCTGGGATCACTACGACGCGCTGACCCAGGCCCGCATCTCCGCGCGGACCATGAACGCGCAGGGGCTGCCCTGCGCGCAGTACCACGCCCGCCTCGACAGGCTGGAGCGTGCCCTCCTCGGGCTGCTCCAGCGGTCGCACGCACACTGAGCGGACCCGATCCACTGGCGGGCATTGGCCCGCTGGTGGATCGGTGTTTCCCTATTCTGCTGACTAATCGGATCGGCGGTTTAGCCCTATTATCGGAGAGAGAATCAAGGAAAGAGGGAACGCAATGGCCAGCAAGTTTGAGAGCTACAACGGTAAGCAGTGTTTCGTGATGAGCCGCCGGGGCGGATGGACGATCATGGCGACCCTGGGGCGTGCGGGTCGTCGAGACACCCCACAGGCGTGCAGGTGGCTGTGCAAGCGTCGCGAGGGAATCAAGACAGACGTTTTCATCTTCGCCACGCGCATTGACGCGGAGCTGTTCGCCTCGAAGCATGCGGATCTCCGGGGCGGCTATTACCGCACGTCGCAGCCGGGGAGCTACACCAGCTACCGCCCCCTGGTCGAGGCGGTTTAGTCCTATGCCGAGAAGCGTTACCGGGTGGTAACGTTCCAGCCGTGGTCTAGCGCGACGTGGGGGCCTCGCGCTAGACTCTGATATGCCCCGTGCCATCGTCGTCATTGTCCTGGCTCTCGTCGCCCTGCCCCAGCCGGGGCGCGGCGAGGAGCCGGGCGGTGACCCTTTTTCAGACCCGGCCATCGGGGAAATGGCGCTGCCCCTGGCCCAGTGCGCGCTGGCTGAGTCTGGCGGGCACACTCCCGATGTGGTTGCAATCGTGTGGGTACTCGGCAAGCGGGCCCGGCAGGCAGGCATCCCGCCAGCGGAGATGGCGCGGCGGTATTGCCGCATCCACCGGGATGAGGCCCGAGGCCCGGGGCATGTTCGACGTCACCGACGCTGGCTCCTGGAGCTGGACT
>JAAEPF010000063.1 GCA_024222295.1 Actinomycetes bacterium | reverse complement strand
CGAGGACATCATCGTCAGCGCCGCGGGCTCCCATGACCCCGACGGCGAGATCGTGCGCTACCGCTTCGACTTCGGCGACGGGACCATCATCAACAACGACGACATCGACACCCTGAGCTACACCTACGAGGGTGGTGGCATCTTCACCGTCGAGGTCCGGGTGACCGACGACGCCGGGGGCGTCAGCACCGAGCGCTGCGACATCAACATCCTCAGCGCCGACGCCCCGCGCGTGCGCATCCTGCGGCCTCAGGGCGAGCGGGACACCACCCAGGGCGAGGTCATCACCTTCGAGGTGGACGCCCGCGGCGGCCCCGGCCGCAACATCGAGGGGGTGGTGCTCCTGCTCGACGGCGAGCAGATCGCCGAAGACCTCGACGCGCCCTACGAGATGGCCATGCAGGTCGCCGCCGACGCCGCGAGCGGGGCCACGCTGCAGGTGGTCGCGCGGGCCACCGACGACTCCGGTGAGGCCGGCGACTCCGAGCCCACCTTCCTCAACGTGATCAACGATCCGCCGGTGGCCACCTTCATCGCCGTGCCCTTCTTGGGCGCCAACGACGCGCCCTCGGTCCGGGTGGACGCGGCCGGGGTTTCGGACGACTACACGGCGGCCGCCGAGCTGGTCGTCCGCTTCGACTTCGATGACGACGGCAACTGGGACACCGAGTGGTCGCCCGAGAAGTCGGCAGAGCACGCATACCCGGGCGAGGGCGAGTACACGATCCGCATGGAGGTGCGTGATGGCGTGGGCCAGGTCTCGGAGACCACCCGCGACCTGCGCTTCGACGACGAGCGTGTGGTCTCCGGCGACATCGAGAGCGAGGTCTGGACGGGCGTCGTGACCGTCACCGGTGACGTCACGGTGCTGGCCGGGCACACGCTGACCATCGCGCCCGGGACCCAGATCCTCTTCGCTCGGGTCGACCAGAACATGGACAACATCGGTGACTTCGGCATCGACGTGCTCGGCGGCATCCTGGTTCAGGGCACCGCCGCAGCGCCCGTCGTGTTCACCCAGTTCGGCCAGGCCCGGGCGCGCAACGCCTGGGACCGAATCCGCATCCGCGGCGACCAGGAGTCCAGCGTCGCCCACGCGGTCATCGAGTACGGCCACATCGGCTTGCACGTGGAGCGCGCGGTGCCGGTCAACGACGTCACGATCCGCGAGATGGGCTCCTCGGGCGTGCACATGGCGGGCACCGGCGCCAGCTTCACCAACGTG
>JAAEPF010000062.1 GCA_024222295.1 Actinomycetes bacterium | reverse complement strand
GGTGGTCTCCATCGTCGCGTGCCCGAGCAGGACCTGCACAGTCCTGGGGTCGACGCCGTCTTCGAGCAGGTGGGTAGCAAAGGCATGCCTCAGGCTGTGAGGTGAGAGCCTTCGTCGCACGCCAGCGCGCGTTCGGATTCGCGCGAAGGCCTTCTGAACAGTTCGTGGTCTCGGGGGAGTGTTCTTTCCGTGTGCGTTGAAGAGCCACGGAGGCGTGGGCCTACAGGATCGCCAGTAGCCGCGGAGCAGCTGGAGGAGGTCGTCGTTGAGCGGAACAGACCTGGACTTGTCGTTCTTGCCGTGTCGGATCCGCAGGAGGCCCGAGGCCGCGTCCACGTCGTCGACCTGGAGCGCGATGAGCTCCGACACCCTTGCGCCCGTTCCGTACATGGTCGAGAACCAGACGAAGTATCGGAGGTTCGCCCTGGCGGCGTCGAGGAACCGCCGCACTTCGTCCCTGGTGGGCACCATGGCTTCTCGGCGTGGGACGCGCGTGTGGGGGATGGCCTGGATGACCTCAGGCCTTGCGAGTGTGAACACGAAGAAGAAGCGGAGCGCGGCATGTGCCTGGGCTACGGTGGCCGGGCTGCGGCCGGTCTCACGCATCCAGAGAAGGTGGCTGCGTACGTCATCTTCGTCGACCCGGGCTGGTGGCTTTCCAACCCTCTCGAAGAAGCGCCTGCACTGGCTGGTGTAGATGATCCTGGTCTTGGGGGAGAGTCCCCGGAGCCGGAGGTCCTGGTCGAGTCGGTCCCTGAAGCTGGCCTGTGCCATGTTGTTCTCCTGGAGGTGCCGCCGAGATGGGCGGTTCCTCCAGGATGGCCGGATGCTGGGCGTTCACGCTGCCGCGGAGCGGCTACAGTCCAACGCCTTTGTAGACGGCCCTCGGAGACACGGAATCTGTGCCCAGCCCATCTTGGCCGTCCCGGCGACGTGCTGGAGACCATCCCGACCATCAACGGCTAAGCCGGGCCAAGACCATCATTGGCGCCTGACCGTCTGGGTGCGGCGTCCAAGACCAGGTCGAAGGTCCAGGGTCCCAGGTCGCAGGTCCCAGGTCGCAGGTCCCAGGTCCCAGGTCCCAGGTCGAAGGTCGAAGTGTAGTGCGCCACGTACATGCTCCCCCCGAGCGCCCACCGCGCCACGAACTAGGGACCACCCCCGCGCCGCGATCTAGGGACCACCTGCCGCGGCGCGCAGGGCTGCCTCTTGTTTGGCGGTCTCCTCAGGCATCCAGCCGAGGAAGAGATGGCGTTCAGGGAGCTACACGTGGTCGAGATCAAGGAGATGCTGCGGCTGTGGAGCCGCGGGCACGGGTACCGGACGGTGGCCAAGAGAGTCGGCGTCGACCGCAAGACCGTGCGTCGCTACGTCGAGGCGGCCGAGGCCGGCGGCCTCGTTCGCAGCGCGGACACGGTCGTCGACGACGAGCTGGTCGCCTACGCCGTGGAGGCCGTACGCCCGGGCTCGGCGTCGCCGGTGGGGTCGATGCGCGAGCACCTCCGCGCACATGCCGAGCCGATCCGCGGCTGGGTGGAGGATGGCTGCCACGGACCAAAGCTCGCCCGGCTGGTCCTGCGAACGACGGGTGTCCCGGTGCCCCTGCGCACCCTGCAGCGCTTCGTGGCCGAGGACCTCGGGGTGAAGAGCGGCCAAGGCGACACCGTCCGCGTCGTCGACCCCGACCCCGGGCTGCTGGAGGTGGACTTCCTCGAGTTCGGCGAGTTCACAGAGATCGGCACGGGCAAGACGCGCAAGATGTACGCGCTGCTGTGCACCGCCGGGTACAGCCGGCACCAGTTCGTGTGGCCCTGCCTGGGGGTGACCCGGGAAGACCTCATCGAGGGGCTGGAGGCGGCCTGGGCCTTCTTCGGCGGCGTGTTCCCGTTCATCGTCCCGGACAACTGCAGTCCGATCGTGAAGCGGGCAGACCCCATCGCCCCGCTGTTCACCGAGGGCTTCCTGGAGTACGCCCAGGCCCGAGGCTTCGAGACCGACCCTGCGCGGGTTCGGAAGGCGAAGGACAAGGCGCGGGTGGAGCGCCAGGTGCGCTTCGTCCGGGACGACTTCTTCCGCGGCGAGCGCTTCCGGTCGGTCGACGAGGCGCGCATCGCGGCTCGCGACTGGTCGCTGCGGCTCGCTGGCGAGCGGACGCACGGACGCACGAGGCGTCGGCCCGTCGCGGTCTTCGAGGCCGAGGAGAAGTCGGTGCTGCTTCCCGCCCCGACCGAGCCCTACGACCGGCCGATCTGGGCGAAACACCACGTGGGCCGCGACCACGCGGTGGTGGTGGACTACGCGCTGTACTCGGTGCCCTACGCGCTGGGCGAGTGCGACCTGCGGGTGCGCCGCGACCGCACGACGGTGAAGTTCTACCGAGGCGCGAAGCTGGTGAAGGTCCATCCCCGGAAGCCCCAGGGGGGCACCAGCATCGACGCCGCCGACCTGCCGCCGGGCAAGGCCGCCCTGGCGACCCGGGACGCGACGACACTCTGCGAGCAGGGCGACGGGTTCGGGCCCCACGTCGGCGAGTACGCGCGGAGGCTGGCCGAGGGGCCGCTGCCCTGGAGCCGCATCCGGCACGTCTACCGGCTGCTGGGCCTGGCGCGGCGCTTCGGCGGAGCGGCGACCGACGAGGCCTGCGCACGCGCCCTGGAGCTGGACGTGGTGGACGTGATGCGCATCCAGCGGATGCTGGAGAAGGGGCTGGTGCGGCGGAACCTGTTGTCGTCCTGCACACCGCCGGCCCCGCCGGAGGCAGGGAAGGTCCTCCGTTTCGCCCGGGACGCGAGCGAGTTCCGGCTGGGAGGTCCAGATGCCTCCGCGTGAGCTGTCCAAGGACCTCGTCCGCGTCCTGAAGAGCCTGAAGCTGGGCAAGCTGTTGCCGACCCTGCCGGAGCGTCTCCGCCAGGCGCGCGAGCGCGGCATGGACCCCGAGGACGTGCTGCTGCTGATCCTGTCCGACGAGGTGCAGCGGCGCGACCGCAACCGGCTGGTCGCCCGGGCGCACCGAGCCCACCTGGACCCCTCGATGGTCTTCGACGAGTGGGACCTCGGGGCCAACATCACCTACGACCGCCGGCTCCTGGACGAGCTGCGGCTTCTGGGCTTCCTCGAGCGTCGCCACCACGTGCTGGTCATGGGCCCGGTGGGCGTCGGCAAGACGATGCTGGCGCACGCGCTGGGCCACCTGGCGATTCACCGAGGGCACTCGGTGCACTGCGAGCCGGCGGAGAAGCTGTTCCGGCGGTTGAAGGGCGCTCGCCTGGACGAGACCCACACCGCGGAGCTGCGGCGCCTGACCCGGGTCGACCTCCTCATCATCGACGACTTCGGCCTGCGCGCGATGGACGAGCTGGAGACGGCCGACATCTACGAGTTGATCACAGCCCGTCACCAGGCCGGATCGATGGTGATGACCTCGAACCGGGACCCGTCGGAGTGGTTGACGATCCTGGCCGACCCGCTGCTGGCCCAGGCGCTGGTCGACCGCTTCACCAACAACGCCTACGACCTGGTGATCGAGGGCGAGTCGTACCGGAAGCGGCAGAAGCCGAGGCTGAATCCAGCCAGCTGAGGCGGTCAGAAGGGCAGCTCTGGCACCGCCGAGGCCTCGCGCCCGAGGTAGTCCCTGAGGGGATCGGCCCGGTGGGCGGTGAGGATGCGCGCTGCGGTGGTGGCACGCTGCCGGAGGTCGCTCCTTGGCACGCGGCGCAGCCAGGAAGGGGGGATGGCGACCAGGTCTGCGAAGTCGAGCACCTGGTCGGCGACGAGCTCTGTGTGCCGCGTGCCGACCAGGCCTACGACGAGCGGGTGACCGAGCGGTCCGAGCACCTCGGTGAGGTCGCTGGGGTCGACGAGTACCGAGCAGCGGCGCAGCCGGTCACGCGGCCAGCGCACGAACAGATGAAAGCCAAGCGGGCTGGGCAAGAGGATGGCGAGCGTGGTCATCTGGACCCTCCACGAGACCGCCGCCGGTGGGAAGCGCGGGGTCTGTGAAAGGCCTACACGAAGCCTGTCAACGTCGAGGGGCACACCTTCAGAGGGGTGGTCCCTAGTTGGTGGCGCGGGGGTGGTCCCATGACGGTGGCGCTTGACAGACGACCGATGACCATGGGACCGAGGACCCATGACCCATGACTGAAGACCTCAGACCGAGGACTCATGACTGAGGACCCCTGACCATAGACCGAAGACCCATGACCAAGGACCTCTGACTGGCGATCCCCCGGTCGCAGATCTGCACCAGGGAAGCGGCCTGGTCGCGACACGCCGCGCCCCAGGCGCCTTGGCCCCGAGCGTGTTCCACCACCACCGTCGGCACGAAGAACCGGCGCTCGTCCCGCACGACCACGCCGGCCTCCACCAGGGTGGCGAGGCACGTCGCGTCCAGCACCTGCAGGGCGGTGGCCACGTCCATCCCCCGAGGCCAGGCGGCCAGC